>JBKJZS010000245.1:0-10374 GCA_046714915.1 Polaromonas sp.
GCCCAGGGCCTTGAGCTTCATGGCTTTGGGGGCCGCAAAAGGGGCGCGGCGGTCAAACACCTCGCGCGAATGCCCGGCAATGAATTGTTTGACGATGCGGTCTTCGAGCGAATGAAAACTGATCACCACCAGACGGCCTCCCGGTTGAAGCACTTTCAGTGATGCGTCTAGCGCCTGTTGCAGCTCTTCAAGCTCGGCATTGATGAAAATCCGAAAAGCCTGAAATGTGCGCGTTGCAGGGTCCTTGCCCGGCTCGCGGGTTTTGACCGCGCCAGCCACGACTTCGGCCAGTTCAGCGGTGGTTCCAAAAGCGCCCCGCTCCTGTCGGCGACGATCAATCGCCTTTGCAATCTGCCCAGCAAACCGTTCTTCGCCATATTCACGAATGACCTCCGCGATAGTGTCTGTCCCCGCATCGGCCAGCCAGGCGGCCACACTTTGACCACGCGTGGTATCCATGCGCATGTCGAGCGGTCCGTCGGAGCGAAATGAAAACCCGCGCGCCGGGTTGTCGATCTGCGGCGAACTGATGCCCAAATCCATCAAGATGCCTGCCGCACTGCCAGCCGGCTGAGCTCCCAGCTGGCTGAAGCCTTCGTGGCGGATGGCAAATCGCGGATCGGCGATGCTGCGCGCATCGGCAATGGCTTCGGGGTCCTTGTCGAAGGCGGTGAGACGACCCTGGGCGGACAGGCTGGAAAGGATCAGACGCGAATGACCACCCCGCCCAAAGGTCGCGTCGATGTAATGTCCGTCTGGCTTGATCTGAAGCGCTGTGACTGCTTCGTTCAACAAGACGGTGCGGTGTGTCCATGTGTCTTGCACCGTCTTCTTTCAGAATGAAAAGTCTCTGAAAACATCCGGCATCTCGCCCTTCATCTGCTCGGCCTCCTGGGCCGCATAGGTCGTTGCATCCCACAGCTCAAAATAGCTGCCCATGCCGAGTAACACTGTGTCCTTGCTGATACCTGCCGCTGCGCGCAGTTCGGGCGACACCAGCACGCGGCCGGTGGCATCCATCTCGACATCCATGGCATTGCCAAGAAAAATCCGCTTCCACCACTGTGCCTGCATCGGCAGCGAGGCAATCCGTTCACGAAATTTCTCCCACTCGTTGCGCGGGAATATCATCAGGCAGCCGTGCGGGTGTTTGGTGATAGTCAGCTGGCTGGCCGCGGTGGCGCTGAGCACATCACGATGCCGGGTTGGCACAGAGAGCCGACCCTTGGTATCGAGAGCTACAGAAGACGCACCTTGAAACACCGTTAACAACCTTTGAAAAACACTTTTCACCACTAAATTGCACTTTCTCCCACTTTATCAGGAAAGTTTTGCCATGCAAGTAGTTTGCAACAAATTTTTTCAATGAAATCAAGCACTTAGAACAATTTTCGAAAGCGTGTGACTCAAAAAACGTTCTAGATTAAGCACTTAGCGCATTCAATGAAAGTGTTGCGTGAAGCGGTATTGAAATGCTGCAGCCGGGGGTGTTGTGCAAGCAGCCCGTAACTCAGCCGTCCAGCCCAGGGACAAGGCCCCTGCAAGAGGGAGTGACTGACTGCGGTCAGCCTGCCGTAAAACGAACAAAATACGGCCGCGCGCCACCCTGGTTTTGAAAAACAGGGCATCTGACAGTTTCGCAGATTGCATCCCATTCCCGAGAAGCCGTGGAAAAACTTTTTTTGGAATGCTGGCAGGGGCAGCGGAACAACAGGCTTTGCAAAAGCACGCAGAACCTGAAGCGCCCTAGTCAATGCGCGACAAGACCCTGGCGTGTTCCGTGATACCAATCACGTTGAAAAACGCGGCTACCAGGCGATTGACCTCGGTAAACTGCACGGCCCGGTCTTCCGCTTGCCGGGCGGAGACCCAGTTGAGCAAGGTGCCAGCGGCCGAAAAATCGACACGAATTAGTTTCGCGCAGGAAATGACCATAATATCTGCGCCCATCAGCTTGGCTTCCAGTGTGTTCAACACCTCGATGGCATCACCCTGAATCTGACCGGCCAATTCGACCGCGAACAGATGGGTCGTTTGCGAATTGCCGTCCGTCTCGCTATCGCCCTCCATGGCGCTGATGCCGGAGTGCGTCGAGTCCCGGAAGACATCGCCAATAATGGTTTGACCGGCCATTGCAGCACCGCGGGGATCCAGCGCCTTGTAATCGCAGCGCGCACTGTCCCAGTCAGGTGGCGACACTTCATAGGTCACGCAGAAATCGAGGGCGGTCAACTCAAACTCATCCGGCTGGTGCATCACCCGCAACGCCTCCATCCGCAGTTGCCACCATCCCTGGGGCGTATCGCGCACCCCCGAGGGCGTCTCGTCCTGCAACACCTGCTGCAGCTGAGGCTCACCGATGAAACGAAGCTGAACCGGTTGTGTGGACCAGCCATGGAACACCTTGCACAGCGGCTCCACGGCATTGGCGTCAATCATTTTCAGGTTGTGCCAGTCCAGGCGCCACGGCATGGGTGCACGGGCCAGCGCCGCATTCAGCGCCGCGACGGTCTGAATACCCAGGGTCGAAGGACAGATCCAGTCGGCCACCGGACCATTGCTTCGGCCCGAGGCGGCCGGTCTGTCCAGCTGTTGCACCAAGTCAGGCATGGAAAACCATTGCGGCGCAGAACGCTCAAAGCGGCCCACGAACTCAATGGCCAGGTTTTCGAACTTGTCGTGTTGACCGGTGGCCCGGTACAAATCAAAGAGCGTCAGCCAAGTGTCCGGGTGCTGCGCCCGACTGCCCTGCGGCCCCAGCGTTTCGAGCAAACCAGCTTCTGCGCCTGCATCGTCGCCATTGGCAAAACGGATGGAGGCTTCTTCGAGTTCGGGGTCATGCGCCACCTCTGCGCCGTCCACCACAGAAAATTTGGAAGCCAAGAAGCCCGAAAACGCGCCCTCGATAGAGCGCGCGGAAATGCCCAAGCCTCGCGTGACCGGCTTGCCCGCCAACAGCGAGTTCTTGACGGCGGCACCCTCACCCGGACGCGGTGAGGGCGCTTTTTCTGGCGCGGGGCGCACGCCTGCATCGGCTTTGGCGACAGTTGCTGTCAGAGGACTCGGAGTGGTTGGCGCGTAGCTGGCCGGCAGGGCGATGTCCAGAAGCGGGGCGTGGGTGCTGAGATGA
The DNA here is from genome assembly GCA_046714915.1 of Polaromonas sp. Lineage (GTDB taxonomy): Bacteria > Pseudomonadota > Gammaproteobacteria > Burkholderiales > Burkholderiaceae_C > Polaromonas. Next base: position 3,131 of record JBKJZS010000245.1, read on the forward strand.
CCGGGGGATCCGCCCGACGAAGAAAAACCCGAGGAATCGACTGCGTTCCTCGCCGGGACTGCATGCTTGGTCTTCCACCATTGCATGGACATCTGCGCTTCAATTTCGTCAATTTTCTTCAACGTCACGGCGCGGTCGTCCGGCTTAGACGGCATGCTGCTCTGGAAGAAAGAAGGCCGGGTACCCGGATCCTGTCCGGTCATGGCTTCACGCCTGTGCATTTTTCGGAGCATGTCGAACTCACGCTTGCGCACAAAGTCATTGCGGCGCTTGCGCTCAATCATTTCCTTGAGCACCTGCTTGCTCAGGGCCTCGTCCCGGCCAGCGTCCTTGCTATCCAGATCAGACCAATTCGTCGCGGGGTTGCGGACGAACTTCACGACTTTTGACAACAAGCCGGGTGTGGCGTCTTCTTTGGCCATGAATGAAGGTTCAGAACGGTTGGTTGCTGAAAAAAAATCAGTCGCCAAACATTTTTTGCTTGAGCTCGCGGCGCTGCTGGGCTTCCAGGGACAAGTTGGCCGTGGGTCGGGCAATCAAGCGCCCCACACCGATGGCCTCGCCGGTTTCGTCGCAGTAGCCATAGTCCCCGGAGTCAATGCGGGCAATCGACTGCTCGATTTTCTTGAGCAGCTTGCGCTCCCGGTCCCGGGTCCGTAATTCCAGCGCGTGTTCTTCCTCAATCGTCGCGCGATCCGCCGGGTCCGGCACCACCACGGTGTCTTCCCGAAGGTGCTCGGTGGTTTCGCCGGCACTGTTGTGGATGTCCTGCTTCAACAGCGACAGCTTGTGCCGGAAAAACGCCAGCTGCTTTTCGTTCATGTATTCCGAATCAGGCATCGCCTTGACTTCTTCATCCGTCAGCTCCTGAGCGCCCTTGGTCCTCCAGTTGTTGGCCAGCTTGGGATTTTTTTTGGCCGCCACATGCGGCGGTGGCGCGATCACACGTTCGGCAATGGCGGAATAGCTGGCTTTGGCTGCGTCGGGTGAATGGGAGGGCACCATGGGGGCTTGGGCAGGCGCGAACGACGAGTTCCTCAAGGAAGCTCGGCGCCCTGGCTTGAGCGCCGGCGTCTGCAGCGGAGCAGGAGCCGCTGCGATGGTTGAGGGGCGGGGCGCCGCTTTACTGGCGGGGGCCGCAGCCGTTTTGGCAATCGTTTTGATAATGGCTTTTTCTTTAGGTTTGGCAGCAGCCTTGCCTGTTGCAGCCGGCTTGGTGGTAGCCGGTTTGACGACAGGTTTTGCGGCTTTAGCCTCAGGTTTGATAAGGGGTTTGGAGGGTTTGGCAGCTTTTAAAGGCTTGGCGACTGGACGGCCCTGGGCGGCAGCCGCAGACGCCGGTTTTTTCGCTGCAACCGCAACTTTTTTAGCGGGGGCTGATTTGGCGGCAACTTTTGCCTTTGCTTTGCCAGCGGGCTTGGTCGTCGCCTTGGCTTTGACAATGGGTTTGGACGGCTTCTTGACCGTGGTTTTTGAAGCCGCAGGCTTGGTCGTCCTGGCCCCCACTGTGGTTGTGGTTTTGGTCTTGCCGACGGGATTCCCGGCAGCTTTGACCGCTGGCTTGGACTTCTTTGTTTGAGCTATCACGGTATATCTCCTCGGGGAAGCAGCTTCGGGAGGGCCCTCATGCTGACTCTTGGTCGGGCTGATTTTGGTCCGCCCAACCTTGTCTGTTACCTGATTGTCTGGTTTGTCTGCCGCCACCCCCGCAGTTTTAAGGCCAGTACTTACCCTGACTTTTTTACCCGGGCCTCCCGATGGGGATGTCCGGGTAATGGAGTCGGCGCGCGATTGTAGCGGCTCACCGGGATGCTGTGAGGTTAGCAAACCTAAACGTTGGAGAATGGAGACAAACATAAGGCCCTCCTGCCCTTAAAAGGCAATGTGTGGACAGCCTAACTCAAACCAGACACTGCTCCAGGCCCTGGAGAAAAATATCTTTCGGCAACTCGATGCCGATAAACACCATCTTGCTGTTTTTCTTCTCGTCCGTGGCCCAGGCCGGGCCCAGATCGCTGCCCATCAGCTGGTGCACGCCCTGAAAAATTACCTTGCGGTCGGTGCCTTCCATATTCAGCACGCCCTTGTAGCGCAGCATGCGCGGACCGTAGATGTTGACGACGGCGCCCAGAAAGTCTTCCAGCTTGGCCGGGTCAAAGGCGCGCTCGGAGCGAAACACAAAACTTTTGACGTCGTCATCGTGATGGTGGTGGTGGCCGTGTTCATGATCCTGGGCGTGGGACGGGTGGTCGCAATGCTCGCCATGCTCATGGTCCGCATGGTCGTGGCCGGTGTGCTCGTCAGCCTTCAGGAAATCCGGGTCAATGTCGAGTTTGGCATTGAGGTTGAAGCCGCGCAGGTCAAACACCTCGGCAATCGACACCTCGCCAAAATGCACGGGGCGCTGCGGCGCGCGCGGGTTCATGTGCTTCAGGCGGTGCATCAGCGCCTTGACTTCGTCGTCGGTCACCAGATCGGCTTTGCTGATAAAGATCTGGTCGGCAAATCCGACCTGGCGGCGCGCCTCCTGGCGGTCGTTGAGCTGGGTCGCCGCATGTTTGGCATCGACCAGCGTCAGGATCGAATCCAGCAGGTACTGCTCGGCGATTTCTTCGTCCATGAAAAAGGTCTGAGCCACCGGTCCGGGGTCCGCCAAGCCCGTGGTTTCAATCACCACGCGGTCAAAGTCCAGCAGCCCTTTGCGTTTTTTCGCGGCCAGCAGTTGCAGGGTCTCGCGCAAGTCTTCACGGATCGAGCAGCAGATACAGCCGTTGTTCATCTGGATGATGTTTTCCTGGGTGTCATTGACCAGGATTTCGTTATCGATGTTTTCTTCACCAAACTCGTTCTCGATCACGGCAATCTTTTGCCCATGGGCTTCGGTCAGGATGCGCTTGAGCAACGTGGTTTTTCCGGAACCCAGAAAGCCGGTCAGGATGGTCACGGGAATCAAACTCATGGTGTCTTCCTAGAACAAAAACAGTGAAAAAACTGGGACGGGCACGCCGCTGAGGTGGGAAGTTTAGCGGCCAATTCAAGGCCCTGATGCTGGGCATGAATAAGCGCCTGCCCGCCGGCCACTGGACCGGACCTGCCGAGGGGCAGTGCTGTCACAATTGCTACTATTTATATAGCATATTGCACCCGTGCAGTATGGGTTTAACCGCTATTTGATTTAAAACGGCTATTTTTTGACCAGCACCAGCCCCTTCAGGTACTCGCCCTCGGGAAAGCTCACGGTCATCGGATGGTCCGGCGCACCGCCCATGCGTTCGGTGATAAAGGCATCGACACCGGCGTCGCTGCCGGCTGACGCCACGATCTTGTGAAACAGGTCGGCGCTGATGCCGCCAGAGCAGGAATAAGTAAACAGCACGCCGCCCGGCGCCAAAATCGACAGCGCGACGCGATTGATGTCCTTGTAGGCACGGGCGGCGCGCTCGGCATGGGTCACAGTGGGCGCAAACTTGGGCGGGTCCAGCACAATGGCATCGAAGGTTTTTCCATCCTTGAGGAACTGGCGCAGCGACGCATTGACATCGGCGTCCAGCATCGTGGTCAAGCCGGCGTCAAAGCCGTTCAGCGCCACATTGGATCTGGCCCTTTCAAGGGACGGACCGGATGAGTCAATTGAGGTCACATGCGCGGCGCCGCCGGCCAGTGCCGCAACGGTGAAACCGCCGGTGTAGCAATAACAATTGAGCACCCGCTGGAAACTCAGGCGGCGCGTGTAGTCGGCAAACTTGCGGCGGCTGTCGCGCTGGTCCAGATAAAAGCCCGTTTTGTGGCCTTCCGCGACATCCAGGCTCAGCTGCCAGTCATGCTCGGTGATGGTGATACCCGTGTCGCCCGATCCGGCCAGCCAGCCAGTCGCTTCCGGCAGGCCTTCGAGGGAGCGCACGCTGGCGTCGGAGCGTTCGTAGAGACGCGTCAAGCCGGTTTGCGCCAGCAGCGCGTCAACAATCACGCTTTTCCAGCGCTCGACGCCGCAACTGGAAAACTGCGCCACCAGCGTGTCGGCATAACGGTCCACGACCAGGCCGGGCAGGCCATCAGACTCCCCATGGATCAAGCGCCAGCCATCACTGTTAATGTCAAACCGGCTTCTAGCCTTGATCGCCTGGTCGATACGCGCTGCAAAAAAAGAAGCGTCAATGCGCTGCGCTTCATCAAAACTCCAGACACGGGCCCGGATCTTGGAACTGGGACTGAACGCAGCCCACCCCAAAAACTGGCCTTCGTGGCCTTCGACACGCACTGTTTCACCGGCATCGCCGCCGCCTTTGGCAATCGCTCCATCAAACACCCAGGGGTGGCGCCGCAGCAGCGAACGCTCTTTGCCTTCTTTCAGCCGTATTGATTTCATGGGGCTATTGTCGCGGCTGGCGACACACCATCCGGCGGTTACCGTCTGTTTGCAAAATGATTTGACGGCTGTTAGCCGCTTTCACCGCATTTAGCAACCACCTGCGAAGAGCTTGGATCGAATAGCAGCCGGTTGGCAGCAATCCTGCGGAGTTCATTCTGCGCTACCCCACGGCGCCAGAATAAAGCCGACCGGGCCAGCCGTCCGCTGTCCAGCAAGACCCGCCTAGTGTGGTGTTGCACCATGAAGGTCAGCTTGGGTCTTTGACCGGGGGTTTGCCGACCGCCAGCATCGCTCGGGGATGCGCGGCATCGTAGACCTTGGCCAGATGCTGGAAATCGAGCCGTGTGTAAACCTGCGTGGTCGTGATGTTGGCGTGGCCCAGCAGCTCCTGCACCGCCCGCAAATCACCGCTGGACTGAAGCACATGGCTGGCAAATGAATGACGCAGCATGTGCGGGTGCACCGGCGTGGCCAGCCCGGCCTGCAAGGAACGCTGCTTCAGGCGCACCCGGATGTGCTGCGGCGTCAGGCGCGTGCCGCGACGGTTGATAAACAGCGCCGCATCGCCCTTGGCCCAGGCGCTGCGCGCCACCAGCCAGAGCTGCAAAGCCGCCAGAGCCTTGCTGCCCACCGGCACGCTGCGCCGCTTGGAACCTTTGCCAAGCACATGCGCCTCGGCAGCCTGCAGATCGACCCAGCCGCGCGCCTGCGCACTGGCCACAGCATCGAGGCCGGTCAACTCGCCGATGCGCAGGCCGCAGCCATACAGCAGCTCCGTAATGCAGTGGTCGCGGGCCTGCAGGGCGGCATCGCCCGCGGTGCTGTCTCCCCGGTAAGCGGCCAGCTGCACCGCCTCATCGACGCTCAGCGCCTTGGGCAGGGGCTTGGCGGCTTTGGGTGCACGCAGGTCCTGCACGGGGTTGCTGTGCACCAGCCCCTGGCGCCCCAGCCAACTGTAAAAACCGCGCCAGCCCGACAAGATGAGTGCAATCCCGCGGCCGCTGCGGCCCGCGCCGTGCATCTGGGCCACCCAGCGGCGCATGTGCAGGTTCTGCACCTCGGTCAGCGCCACGCCGGCCTGCCGGCAGTGGGCCTGCAGCTTCTGCAGATCCAGTGCATACAGCTCTACCGTGCGCTGGGCCAGGCGTTTTTCAACGCGCACATGCTCCAGGTAACGTTCGACCAGCGGATCCGCTTCATAAGCGGGCTCCGGCACGAGCGCCCGAGCAGGGCGTCCGTGCAAGTCCTGCTCGGCCATGGCGCTCAAGCGTCGGCCGGGACTGCAACCCGGACGTCGCGCAACACGCTGAAAGTGGTGGATTCGTGGCCAGGGAAAGGCGCAAACCGCAGCCGAGGCTGGCCCGCCCTCGCAAGGATTGCAACGCCGCCAGGGCTACGAAGACGCGCTGTCATGTCTTGCTATTTCCGGATCGGCAGGACTAACCCACTGATGCGGGCCGCAAACGCGACAGTGCAGCACCAGCCAGCTCGCCAATGCGTTCCAGAAAATCGGTGCCCATGCCGCTGTTGAAGCGCTCCGGGTCCGGTGAGGCCAGCACCAGCATGCCAAAGGCCTGCGGCGCCCTGCCGGGTCGCAGTGGAATCAGTGCCACCGACATCGCCAGCGCCGGATCAGGCAACCAGCTGGCGGCTTCGAAACCGGAATTGACACCACAGTAAGGGGCGGTCAGCGAGGACGCAAAGGATTGCGCGTCGTCGCTGATGCCGGTGGAAAAGTTTTCGTCGGAAAAAATGCCATTCACGTGCCAGACCTTGATCGCTGCCTGCGGAACCGAAAACTGTGTTTTGAGCTCGTTGACGATGGTGTCCGGCAAATCACGGGCATGGGCGGTCAGCAGCAGATTGAGCGTGCATTGCTGCAGCTTGTCGGCAATTCCCACGTTCTCCTGGCCGTAACGGATCATCTCCACCACTTTCGATTCGAGTCCCTTGATCTTGTCGCGCAGCATGCCGGCCTGCCGCTCCTGCAGGCTCACCGCCCGGCTGCCGTGCCCGCTGGAGAGCTGGATCGTGGCCAGCAACTCAGCGTGGCGCTCGAAAAAGTCGGGCGTGTTGGCCAGGAAGTTGGCAATGTCGTCTTCGGTAATCGGGTTTTGAATGGAGAGTTCGCTTGGATTCATGTCGTTGTGGTTTCCGGTAAATCAGGTTCGGTCAGTCTACAAATGGTCGGGGACGTCGATCTCGGCTTCGAACACGGTGGTCGCCGGCCCGGTCATCAGCACCGGCGCCGGGTTGGCCTCCAGCCCGCCCTGCCACGCGATCATCAGGCTGCCGCCGCGTGTCTGCACGTCGACCCGCTCGTCCAGAAGTCCCAAGCGTATGCCAGCGACCACTGCTGCGCAAGCCCCGCTGCCGCAGGCCAGCGTCTCGCCGGCGCCGCGCTCCCAGACCCGCAGGCTAATCTGGCTGCGCGAAATAATCTGCATGAAACCGGCATTCACACGGCGCGGAAAACGCACATGGTTTTCAATCAGCGGCCCGGTCAGCGCCACCTCTGCCGTCTCCACATCGTCCACGAGCTGCACCGCATGCGGATTGCCCATCGACAAAACCGCTATCAAAACAGGAGCTGCTTGCGCAGTTGGGGAAAGGGCCAGAGGCCATTTTTTCCATGAATGAACGGCCTGGGGCGTCAAACCGGTGGCATCAAAAGGCACAAGTGGCAAATCGAACACCGGCGCGCCCATGTCCACGGTGACGCGACCGTCGGCCTGCATGCGCGGCTCGATCACGCCGCTCAGGGTTTTGACCCTGACCTTGTCCTTGGACGTCAGACCCTGCTCGCGCACAAAACGCACAAAGCAGCGCGCCCCATTGCCGCACTGCTCGACTTCACCGCCATCGGCGTTGTGGA
>JBKJZS010000246.1:0-2178 GCA_046714915.1 Polaromonas sp.
GCCTCGGCGACTTCAATGCCGTCCACGCCCGCCGACAAAATACCGCCCGCGTAACTGGCACCTTCACCCGCCGGGTAGAGGCCTTTGACATTCAGACTCTGAAAATCGTCGCCGCGCGTGATGCGCAACGGCGACGAGGTGCGGGTCTCGACGCCGGTCAGCACCGCATCCATCATGTCGAACCCCTTGATCCTTTTACCAAAGGCCGGCAGCGCTTCGCGGATGGCGTCGATGGCATACGAGGGCAGGGCGCTATTCAGATCGGTCATGCGCACGCCCGGTTTGTAGGACGGCACCACATTACCCAGCTGGCTCGACGCCTGGCCCGCGACAAAGTCGCCGACCAGCTGGCCGGGTGCTTCATAGGTACCGCCGCCCAGGGTGAAGGCGTGCGACTCCAGTTGGCGCTGGAAAGCGATGCCGGCCAGCGGCCCGCCGGGGTAGTCAGCCGGCGTGATGCCAACAACAATGCCGGCGTTGGCATTGCGCTCATTGCGTGAATACTGGCTCATGCCATTGGTCACCACGCGACCGGGCTCGGAAGTGGCCGCGACCACGGTGCCACCCGGACACATGCAGAAGCTATAGACGGATCGGCCATTGGCCGCGTGGTGCACCAGCTTGTAGTCGGCCGCACCGAGCAAGGGGTGGCCGGCGTGCTGGCCCAGCCGCGCGCGGTCAATCAGGCCCTGCGGGTGCTCGATGCGAAAGCCGACCGAAAAAGGCTTGGCCTCCATGCAAACACCGCGCTCATGCAGCATCGCAAAGGTGTCGCGGGCGCTGTGGCCCAGCGCCAGCACCACGTGGTCGGCGCGCAGGGCGTAACTGCTGCCGTCGCTCAAGTTCTGCGCCGTCAGCCCCCGAATATGACCCGCTTCAATCAAAAGGTCACTGAGGCGCTGCTGAAAGCGAATTTCCCCGCCCAGCGCCTCAATCTGCTCGCGCATGTGCTGAACCACCTTGACCAGCTTGAAGGTGCCGATGTGCGGCTTGCTGACGCGCAAAATTTCTTCGGGTGCGCCGGCTTTGACAAACTCGGTCATCACCTTGCGACCGAGAAATCGCGGGTCCTTGATCTGGCTCCAGAGCTTGCCGTCGGAAAAGGTGCCAGCGCCGCCTTCGCCAAACTGCACGTTGGACTCGGGGTTCAGTACGCCTTTGCGCCACAGGCCCCAGGTGTCTTTGGTGCGTTCACGCACTTTCTTGCCGCGCTCCAGCACGATGGGTTTCAAACCCATTTGCGCCAGCAGCAGCGCCGCAAAAATGCCGCAGGGGCCGAAGCCGACAACGACGGGGCGCAGCGCCGGCGCGCTGTCTGCCCGCGCCACCAGGTGGTAGCTCTGGTCGGGTGCCGGCCGGATGTGGGGGTGGCCTTTAAATTTCTCAAGCAACTGGGCCTCGAGCGACGAGGAATTTTCCGACGGGCCGCCCCGGGGAAAATTAGCCCCCTTATCAGGTGAAAGGGGCAGCGCTACGCCGGAGGCACGCGAAGCGACAGGCGTGGGGGCCAGTTCCACATCCGCGATATAGACCAGCAGCAGCTTTTGCTTGCGCGCGTCGTAGCTGCGTTTGTAGACGCTGTGGCGCAGCAGGTCAGCGGGCGCTATGCCCAACGTTTGGGCGATCAGCGCCGGCAGGGCCTCTTCGGGATGGTCGAGCGGTAGCTTGAGTTCGGTCAGGCGAATCATGGGGGGTACTCATCTCGTGGATCTGTTTTTCGGATCAATGAGGAGCATTTTAAGGCCTCGGCCCAAACAGGGCGGACGCAATCAGCTATCAAATCAATAGCGTCTGGAAATGCCGGCTGAATGCCGGGATAATAGGTTCCGTGAAGCACGCCAGACTGCCGCTGGTGCAAGGGTGGAAACACCGCACTGGAGGAAGGTCCGGACTGCAAAGGGCGGCGTAGCAGCTAACCGCTGTCCACCGTGAGGTGAGGATTAGAGCTACAGAGACGAGTCGGCTTGGGGCAACCTGGGCCGGGTGAAACGAGCAATCTCTACGCGCAGCAATACCAAGTAGGCACACGCAAAGCGACACGGCTTGCCGTTGCGTCATGACCGGGGCCCCCGGAGTGTGCGGGTAGGTAGCACCGAGCCGTTTGGCGACAAACGGCCCAGATTAATGGCAGTCACGGGGCGGCAACCGCAAGGAAACCGCTTCGCACAAAATCCGGCC
>JBKJZS010000247.1:0-3806 GCA_046714915.1 Polaromonas sp.
AAAGAGCGCCACCTGATTGGTACTCAATCACACGGGTTTCAAAAAAGTTGCGTTCTTTTTTCAGGTCAATCATCTCGCTCATCCACGGGAACGGGTTTTCTTCGTTCGGGAACAGCGTTTCCAGGCCGATCTGCGTGGCCCGGCGGTTGGCAATGTAGCGTAGGTAACCCTTGAACATGGATGCATTGAGGCCGAGCACGCCACGCGGCATGGTGTCTTCTGCGTAGCGGTATTCCAGCTCGACTGCTTTCATGAACAGGGCCTTGATTTCTGCCTTGAACTCGGTGGTCCACAGCAACGGGTTCTCCAGCTTGAGCTGGTTGATCAGGTCGATGCCGAAATTGCAGTGCATGGACTCGTCGCGCAGGATGTACTGGTATTGCTCGGCCGCGCCGGTCATCTTGTTCTGCCGTCCCAGCGCCAGAATCTGGGTGAAGCCGACATAGAAGAACAAGCCCTCCATCAGGCAGGCAAACACGATCAGGGATTTGAGCAGGGTCTGGTCAGCCTCCTGCGTGCCGGTCTTGAAGTTCGGGTCAGAGATGGCATCGATAAAGGGAATCAGGAACTGGTCCTTGTCCCTGATCGACTGCACTTCATTGTAGGCATTGAAGATTTCACTTTCATCCAGGCCCAGCGATTCGGTGATGTACTGGTAGGCGTGGGTGTGGATGGCTTCTTCAAAAGCCTGACGCAACAAAAACTGGCGGCACTCGGGCGCCGTGATGTGGCGGTAGGTGCCCAGCACGATGTTGTTGGCGGCCAGCGAGTCGGCGGTGACAAAGAAACCCAGGTTGCGTTTGACCAGTCGGCGTTCGTCTTCGGTCAGACCGTTCGGGTCTTTCCAGAGCGCAATGTCGCGCGTCATGTTGACTTCCTGCGGCATCCAGTGGTTGGCGCAGCTGGCCAGGTATTTTTCCCAAGCCCATTTGTACTTGAAAGGGACCAGCTGGTTCACGTCCGTCTGACCATTGATGATGCGCTTGTCAGCGGCTTTGACGCGATGCGCGGTGGGTGCAGGCGTTGCTGGCGCAGCGCGGGTTCCCGAGGAAGTCAGCGCGCTATCGTCGAGCATGCGTGGCGCGGCTTGGGGCTGCAAAGAAAAAGGCGGAAGGTCCATCGAGCGGCCTTCGGGAAAGCCGCTGTTCAAAGATTTTTGCAACGATGGTTTAGCTTCTTCGTCCCAGGTCAACATAGATGTTTCCAATAAGTTGGATTATGAAAGCAGCGATACAAAATGAAAAGTGTTCATTCACATCGCTATAAATTAGTGTTGCTCAATTACATCGAATCAGTCATCGGATTTTTCCAGTGACGTGATTCGATTTTTATTGGCAGGCTTCACAACCCGGATCGTCAATCGCGCAAAATTTGATGTCAGTGGCAGGCGATGCATTGATCTGCGCGTGTGCTGTCGCTGCGGCTGCATCCAGTGCATTCATGCTGCCGGTGTCATTGGTGTTGCCGGAGGCGACGGCATTCATCTTGCCGGCTTTGACCGTGGATTTTTCGGCATGGGTGGCGCTCATGGTGCGCAGGTAGTAGGTGGTCTTCAGGCCACGCAACCACGCCAGCTTGTAGGTATCGTCAAGCTTCTTGCCAGACGCACCCGCCATGTAGATGTTGAGCGACTGGGCCTGATCAATCCATTTCTGGCGGCGTGATGCGGCTTCGACCAGCCAGGTCGCGTCCACTTCAAAGGCCGTGGCGTAAAGCGCCTTGACGTCCTGCGGCACACGGTCGATCGGACGCAGCGATCCATCAAAGTGTTTGAGGTCCACCACCATCACGTCATCCCACAGTCCCAGGCGCTTGAGGTCGCGCACCAGGTAGTGATTGATGACGGTGAATTCGCCGGACAGATTGGACTTGACCGAGAGGTTGCCGAAGCAGGGCTCGATGCAGGCATCCACACCAATGATGTTGGAGATGGTGGCCGTCGGGGCAATCGCCACGCAGTTGGAATTGCGCATGCCGTCTTTCGCAATTTTCTGGCGCAGCGCATCCCAGTCCAGCGTCGCCGAACGGTCGACTTCGACATAACCGCCGCGTTCCTTGGCCAGCATGTCCAAGGTGTCCAGCGGCAAAATGCCCTGATCCCACAGTGAGCCCTTGTAGCTGGTGTATTTACCGCGTTCTTTGGCCAGCTCGGTGGATGCCCAGTAGGCGTGGTAACACACCGCTTCCATGGACTGGTCGGCAAACTCGACCGCCGCATCCGACGCATAGGGAATGCGCAACTCATACAGGCAGTCCTGGAAACCCATGATGCCTAAACCAACGGGGCGATGGCGCATGTTGGAGTCGCGCGCTTTTTTGACCGCGTAGTAGTTGATGTCAATCACGTTGTCCAGCATGCGCATGGCCGTGGTGATGGTCTTCTTCAGCTTCTCATGATCCACAGCGCCGTCTTTCAGGTGCTGGACCAGGTTGACCGAACCCAGGTTGCAGACCGCGGTTTCGGTGTCGCTGGTATTGAGCGTGATCTCGGTGCACAGATTGGACGAATGCACGACGCCGGCATGCTGCTGGGGCGAGCGCACATTGCAAGCGTCCTTGAAGGTGATCCAGGGATGGCCAGTCTCGAACAGCATCGAGAGCATCTTGCGCCACATGTCGATCGCCTGCAGCTTGCGGGCGGGCTTGATTTCGCCGCGCTCGGCTTTGGCTTCGTAAGCGGTGTAGGCTTTTTCGAACTCGATGCCGAACTTGTCGTGCAGGTCGGGCGTATCGGACGGAGAGAACAGCGTCCAGCTGCCTTTTTCCATCACGCGGCGCATGAACAGGTCTGGAATCCAGTTGGCGGTATTCATGTCGTGCGTGCGGCGGCGATCATCACCGGTATTTTTGCGCAGTTCCAGGAATTCCTCGATGTCCAGATGCCAGGTTTCCAGGTAGGCACAGACCGCGCCTTTGCGCTTGCCGCCCTGATTGACCGCCACGGCGGTGTCGTTGACCACTTTCAGGAAAGGCACGACGCCTTGCGACTCGCCGTTGGTGCCCTTGATATGGGCGCCCAGGGCGCGCACCGGTGTCCAGTCGTTGCCCAGACCACCAGCAAACTTGGACAGCAAGGCGTTTTACTTGATGGCATCGTAAATGCCGCCCAGGTCATCGGCCACTGTGGTCAGGTAGCAAGACGACAGCTGGGAACGCAGGTTACCGGCGTTGAACAGCGTGGGTGTGCTCGACATGAAGTCGAACGAGGACATGGTCACACGCTACGCTGAGTACTTTCCCCAATTCATTGCCAAGGGTGTCGACAACGCATTGCTCGATGAAAGACTGCAGCAGTTTGCCCTGGTACGTCTGGGCGCAGCGCTCAAGCCGGAGCGCGACCTAAAGTTTGACTACCTCGGCCTGCAGACCCTGTTTGACCGCTACTTCCTGCACGTGCGCAAGCAGCGCATTGAACTGCCGCAGGCTTTCTTCATGCGCGTGGCCATGGGGCTCTCGCTCAATGAAGGCAACCGCGAAGAGCGGGCTATTGAGTTCTACGAAATTCTCTCGTCGTTTGACTTCATGTCGAGCACACCAACGCTGTTCAATGCCGGCACCTTGCGTTCGCAGTTGTCGTCTTGCTACCTCACCACGGTGCCCGATGACCTGGGCGGCATTTACGATGCCATCAAGGAAAACGCCCTGCTGTCCAAATTTGCCGGCGGACTCGGCAACGACTGGACACCCGTGCGCGCGCTGGGCGCCCACATCAAGGGCACCAACGGCGAATCTCAAGGTGTGGTGCCTTTCCTGAAAGTCGTCAACGACACCGCCGTGGCCGTCAACCAGGGCGGCAAACGCAAAGG
>JBKJZS010000248.1:0-3010 GCA_046714915.1 Polaromonas sp.
TCTCTCTCCTCGCCAATTTTTGCGAGAGTAAACATACCTTTTTGCCGAGGCGCTATTCCGCTCTCCCATCGATCTTCCATTTCCCAAAAATATTTCTTAGCGTACTGTCTGGCGGCAAGAGTTAGAGGACTAAGCGCGGCGTCCAGAATCGTCATGCCGATCTCCAGCGTCTCGAAAAAACGCTCTTCCTCGGCCTTGAGCACCGCGGTGATGCGCTTTTCGTCGGTCCTGAGCTTGGGGTAGGCGTCGCCCATTTGCTGGGCCAGGTCGGCCACCAGCCTGTGAAAAAACGGCGTTTTCTTATCGAGCTTGTAGCCATGTCGAATCGCGCGGCGGATGATACGCCGCTGCACATAGCCGCGTCCTTCGTTCGATGGATTGACGCCGTCACTCACCAGAAAAGCAGTGGCGCGGATATGGTCGGCAATCACGCGCAGGCTCTTGTTGTTCAGGTCTTTTTCACCGGTTTCCCGCGAGGCGGCCTTGATCAGTGCGTCGAAGATATCGATTTCGTAGTTGCTGTGCACATGTTGCAGGATGGCTGCCAGGCGCTCAAGGCCCATGCCGGTATCCACGCAAGGCGCCGGCAAATTTTTGAGCGATCCATCAGGCTGCATGTCGAACTGCATGAACACATGGTTCCAGATTTCGATGTAACGGTCACCGTCCTGCTCGGGCGAGCCCGGAGGACCGCCGGCAATGTGCGGCCCGTGGTCGTAAAAAATTTCAGAACAGGGACCGCAGGGGCCGGTGTCGGCCATCATCCAGAAGTTGTCACTGGCGTATTTCGCACCCTTGTTGTCACCGATGCGCACCACGCGCTCGGGGGGCAGACCGATTTCCTGGGTCCAGATGTTGTAAGCCTCGTCGTCATCGATATACACCGTGGCCCAGAGCTTGTCGGCCGGCAATTTATAAACCTCGGTCAGCAACTCCCAACCCCACTTGAGGCTGTCGCGCTTGAAGTAGTCACCAAAGCTCCAGTTTCCCAGCATCTCGAAGAAGGTGTGGTGACGGGCCGTGTAGCCCACGTTTTCCAGATCGTTGTGTTTGCCACCGGCGCGCAGGCAGGCCTGCACCGAGGCCGCGCGCACATAGGAGCGCTGGTCCGTGCCGAGAAACACATCCTTGAACTGCACCATGCCCGAGTTGGTGAACATCAGGGTCGGGTCATTGCCCGGCACCAGCGAGCTTGACGGCACGACCGTGTGGCTTTTGGCTGCGTAAAAATCGAGAAAGCTTTTGCGAATGTCGGCGACAGTAAAGGTAGGTGTGCTCATGTTTTGGTAGTTGCTGGTCGCGTGGGCGCTTGCCAGGGCAAAGAACCCGGAGCGGCCCACTGCACTCTGATTGCGTGATTTGCCGAAACTTTTGATTATAAGTTTGGGCGGATACCCTGCTTTCCCCGACCGCTGCGCAATATCGCCTGAGGCGCTATGCTTGAAGCTTGTTGCCAAAGGGCCGCTTCACGGCAGCCCCATCCAAAAGACACATCCATGGACATGAAAACCTCCCCCATTTCGCTGCTTAAAGACTCCAGCCTCTTCAAAACCGATGCCCTGATCAATGGTCAGTGGGTCGCAGGCACGACGCGGTTTGACGTGAATGACCCAGCCACCGGCCTGAAACTGGCCGCCGTGGCTAATCTGGGCCCGCAAGACGCCGAAGCGGCGATTGCCGCAGCCAACGCAGCCTGGCCTGCCTGGCGCAGAAAAACCGGCAAAGAGCGCCACGCGATTTTGATGAAGTGGTATCACTTGCTGCTGGCCAACCAGGAAGATCTGGCCCGCATCATGACGGCTGAGCAGGGCAAGCCTTTTCCTGAAGCCAAAGGCGAAATTGCTTATGGCGCCAGCTTTGTCGAATGGTTTGCTGAAGAGGCCAAACGCGTCAATGGTGAGACCCTGCCCCAGTTTGACAACAACCGCCGCCTGATGGTGATCAAGCAGCCGATCGGCGTTTGCGCGGCCATCACGCCGTGGAACTTTCCGCTGGCCATGATTACCCGCAAGGTTGCACCCGCCCTGGCGGCGGGTTGCACGGTGGTGATAAAACCGGCTGAACTCACGCCGCTGACCGCTTTGGCGGCTGCTGAGCTGGCGGTGCGCGCCGGCATTCCTGCCGGTGTGCTCAACGTGCTGACTGCCGACAGCGACAACTCGATTGCCGTGGGCAAGGTGTTTTGCGCCAGCGATGTGGTGCGCCACATCAGCTTTACCGGTTCTACCGAAGTTGGCCGTATTTTGATGGCTCAAAGCGCGCCGTCGGTGAAAAAACTGTCGCTGGAACTCGGTGGCAACGCGCCCTTCCTTGTGTTTGATGATGCGGACATTGACTCGGCGGTGGAAGGCGCCATGGCCAGCAAGTATCGCAATGCCGGCCAGACCTGCGTTTGCGCCAACCGCATTTATGTGCAGGATGGCGTGTACGACCAGTTTGTTGAGAAGTTTTCTGCCAAGGTCAAGGCGCTGAAGGTTGGCAATGGCTTTGAAGAGGGCGTGGTGCAGGGCCCGCTAATTGAAGATTCGGCGGTTGAAAAAGTACAGCGCCACGTTGCCGATGCGCTGGCCAAGGGCGGCAAGCTGATGGTCGGCGGCAAGAAACTCGAAGGCCAGTTTTTTGAGCCGACGGTGATTTCAGAAGCGACTGCGGACATGCTGTGCGCAAAAGAAGAAACGTTCGGGCCGTTCGCGCCGGTGTTCCGCTTCAAGACCGACCAGCAGGCCATCGACGCGGCCAACAACACCGAGTTCGGCTTGGCCAGCTATTTCTACAGCCGCGACATCGGCCGCATTTATCGCGTGGCTGAAGCGCTGGAGTACTGCATGGTCGGCATTAACGTAGGGGTGATTGCGACCGAGCATGTGCCCTTCGGCGGCGTCAAGCAGTCGGGACTGGGGCGTGAAGGCTCCCGCCATGGCATGGAGGAATACCTGGAGATGAAATACCTGTGCATGGGCGATATGAATAAATAAAAAAAAGGCTTCACTCCAGCCTGACCAGCGTGCCT
>JBKJZS010000249.1:0-1733 GCA_046714915.1 Polaromonas sp.
GGTTACGATCGTTTGCTGGACGAGTTGTTGGACACCGTGCTGGTCAACCTTGAGCGGCATCCGCGCATCGGCCGGTCCTTCATGGGTAGGCAGCCGGGCTCCGTCGAGGCGCAAAGCCAGCATGAACAGCTGCAAGCGAAGATGGCAGCGCACAAGCAGTTGGCCGACATGCGTGAATATGTGATGACGGACTACCTCGTGCTGTATGGGTTGCTGGAAGCCACACCTGAAAGCAGCGCAAAAATCTATTTGGTTTCGATCAAGCACCACAAACAGTTGGCCTTTAACTTTGAGCGCTTTTGGAGTCCGGACTCTTGAAGAGGTGCAGCACCGCACCCGTGGTTCAGCGCGGCATGGATGCCGGATCGGGTCCGGCATGACAAGCGCGGGCGCACTAGGAGGTGCGCTCTCCTTCAAACAGGGGCCGCGGAACCGGCTTTGCCGGGCCGCAGGCGCAGCGCCCCCTCGGGGGGCAGCGAGCTACACGCAGTGAGCGAGCGTGGGGGCTCTAATTCTGACCCTCTGTCAGCGTATCGAGCTGGAACTTGCCGCTTTTGTGCCAGAGCCAGGTGTCGGTGTAGACCACTTTTCCCAGCCGGGTCGGCGCCGGAAAAGGCGATGCGCTTCGAATCATGCGTTCGATTTCGGCAATGACTTCCGGTGCGTGGCGCGGCGCGCGCATCCAGTCGAGGCGGGTCACGATGCCGACCTGGTTGATCTCAACATTGAGCACACCGACGGCGTACAACAGCGGCGGCATTCTGCCTTTGTAGATGCGGTCGGCGTTCAGGCCGTAGATGTGGCTGGCGCCGCTTTCGCGGTAAGCGCGGGCTGTGGTGGCCGGCGAGCTCCGGGCGGAGCCCTTGGGACCGGCAATAGGACCTACCACGGGCGAGGTCGGTTCCGGCGGGGCTGCGGAAGCTGCAGGTGCTGCCGGCTCGGGTGCCGTCTTGCAGGCCGAGACGATAGCGCCGGCGGCTGCCGAGAGCAGCGCCAGCAGCCAAAAGCGGCGAGGGGAAGATTCAGACATACATATCCTTGTGGTTTTCGCCAGAAGCTTGCTACTGCTATTGTGAGTCTGTTTCAGGACAAGCTGGGTAAAGCGATAGCTTCATTTTGCCGAATTATGCGATTTAGGAAAAACGGGGAGGCCCGACATAGAGGGTTTGTACTGTGAGCGACCACAAGGAAGTTTTTTTGGGTCGGCTGGGCCGCGAACCTGCTGTGCTGGTGCAGGTGGCCTCGACCGAAGGTTCGGTGCCGCGCGAGGCGGGTACCTGGATGGCTGTCTTTGCCGGGGGAGTGGTGGGCACCATAGGCGGCGGCCATCTGGAGTACCAGGCGATCGCGATAGCGCGCGCACGTATGCAAGGCGCGGCCGATGAGGAGGTGGCGCGCTTTGTGTTGGGTCCGTCTCTCGGTCAGTGCTGCGGCGGCGTGGTTTGCTTGCGCTTTGAGCGCGTCGGCCCCGACGACGGGCCGGCCTTGCGCCTGCGACTGCTTACGAATTTAAAGCCAGTTGCGCTTTTTGGCGGCGGTCATGTCGGCCATGCGTTGGTTCAGGTGCTGTCGCGCCTGCCTTTTGCACTGACCTGGATTGACAGCCGGGACGGTATTTTTCCAGACGAAGTGCCGGCACGGGTGGTCTGTGAACATTCGGAACCGGTGCAGGGGGCGGTGCGCGACCTGGTGCCGCACTCGCGGGTGCTGATCATGAGTTTCAGCCACGCCGA
>JBKJZS010000250.1:0-5185 GCA_046714915.1 Polaromonas sp.
GGTGTGATCAACACGGTGTCTGAGGTCCCATGCCGATGCTGATAGGAGCCGACTGACGTGCACACAGTTCCCCTGCCGTTCGGACGGATCGGGATAAAAATTTGTTACCAGAACAGAAAATCACGGATTCAGCCGTCGTCGCGTGGGAGCCTGCGAATAGTTTAGGAAGCTAGCAAGCGTTTTAAACACTTAGCGGTATAATTATTACTGATTAGTATTTATTGGGCTAGCAACTGTTTCTCTATCTCCTTGACAAATGTAGGGTCTTTCGGATTGACGGTCGTGTTGAAGCTGCTCACGCTCTGTCCGTCACGCGCCACCACGTACTTGTGAAAATTCCAGCGCGGCCGGCTGCCGGTTCTGTCGGCCAGCTGCTTGAAAAGCGGGTTGGCCGTCTTGCCGCTCACGCTCGATTTGGCAAACATAGGAAACTTCACGCCAAAGGTGTTTTCGCAAAAATCAGCGATTTCCTTGTTGCTGCCGGTTTCTTGCGAAAAATCGTTGGACGGAAAACCCAGCACAACCAGGCCTTTGTCTTTGTAGCGGGCATAGAGTGCTTCGAGGCCCTCGTACTGAGGCGTAAAACCACAAAAGCTGGCGGTGTTGACGATGACCAGCACCTTGCCCTTGTATTGGCATAAGGACTGGGGTTTTTCATCCTGCAGACGCAGAAAGTCGTGTTGCAGCAATGGGGTGCAGGTTGGCGCCGGGTTCGTCGCCGCACTCGGCGAAGACGCATGGGCGTATACGCCCCCGAAGTTGCCGACCAGGAGGGTCGCCAAGAGAAGGGGTTTGACCGGGAGATTGATCATGATTTTGCTCGCTGATAGCTAGTGCAGTGTTGCACTCTATCTGGCACTTAAAACCGCGTCTTTTCGCCCAGGGCGTTGTTGCAAATCCGCGCGATACCTACGGGTATCGCTGTGGCTTGCGCCTAGCCCTGAGCAAAAATCCATCGGTTTTAAATGTGCCATCAAGAATGCAACACTACACTAGGTTGGGTATGGCTGGAAGATAGTGCCGACGCTGTCCGGGACAGCTCAAATTAACAAGAAAACCGACAGCGCGCTAGCCTGCCAGAAATACGCAGCGACGCACTGGGCAGATTCAAGCAGACCCTGCCTGGCCCCAAACATCCGCTGGACCCAACGCCTGACGGACGCCGAGCCGAAGCGCTGGCGGGCGCTGGATAGCCCTTGGGGTTGGGCCTGCGCCTCGGGGGATGGCAACAGCCCCAAGGCCGGAAAAACAGTGTAAAACGGGTGTGCAAGGCTTAAACAGGCGCAAAAGATTTCAATCTCCTCTGAAATGGCTCCAAAAGCCATGCTGGGTACCTTGTCACATTCAGCGCCTAAAATCAGGCTGAATCCAAGTTGGTGTGTGCCGCGTAAGGACTTCATATGCTTTATCCAGAACTTTTCAAACAACTTGAGTCGGTCCGCTGGGACATGGACAAGGACATTCCCTGGGCCAGCTTCGACGCCTCCAAACTCACCGATGAGCAGGCGCAAACCATCAAGATGAATGCGATCACCGAGTGGTCTGCCCTGCCGGCCACCGAGATGTTTTTGCGCGATAACAAAGACGACAGCGATTTTTCCGCGTTTATGTCGATCTGGTTTTTTGAGGAACAGAAGCACTCGCTGGTGCTGATGGAGTACCTCCGGCGTTTCCGCCCCGAACTGGCGCCCACCGAAAAAGAGCTGCATGAAGTGCGTTTTGAATTTGAACCGGCGCCTGCGCTGGAGACGCTGATGCTGCATTTTTGCGGCGAAATCCGGCTCAATCACTGGTATCGGCGCGCCAGCGAGTGGCACACCGAGCCGGTCATCAAGCAAATCTACACCCAGCTCAGTCAGGACGAGGCGCGCCACGGCGGCGCCTACCTGCGTTACATGAAGCGCGCCATCAACAACTTTGGCAACGACGCCAAAGCCGCTTTCACCAAAGTGGGTGTACTGATGGCCAGCGCGCGTCGCACCGCGCAGGCCCTGCACCCTACCAACCTGCATGTCAACAAAGACCTGTTTCCGCGCGACACCATCCAGTCGCGCCTGCCCAACCCCGAGTGGCTGGAGCACTGGCTGGACAAGCAGATCAATTTTGACGCGGTCTGGGAAGGCAAGGTGGTCGAGCGCATCCTGCACAACTTGAGCCTGCTGATGAACCAGAGTTTCAAGACGGTGCAGGAGCTCAACCGCTACCGCAAGGAGCTAAGCCGCGAGATCGCCGCCTCCGTCGCGCCCGAGGCCAAGCCGCAAGCCGTGTGAGCGGACCCGCGTTTTTGACCAAGCTCGCCGCGCGCGAAGACGCGTCAGCGCGAGTCGCCGCATTACCCCGCCCGGTCGTGTTCACCAATGGCGTGTTTGACGTCTTGCACCGTGGCCATGTCAGTTACCTGGCCAGCGCGCGCGCGCTCGGCGGCAGCCTGGTGGTGGCGCTGAACTCGGACGCATCGGCCCGGCGGCTTGGCAAGGCACCCGACCGACCGCTGAACAATCAGGAAGACCGCGCCGTGCTGATGGCCGCACTGGAATTCGTGAGCCTGGTCACCTGGTTTGACGAGGACACGCCGCTTGAGCTGATCACCGAACTCCGGCCCGACGTGCTGGTCAAGGGCGGCGACTACGACATGGGCAAGCTGGCCGAGACCGCAGTCGTGCAAAGTTATGGGGGCAAGGCGCTGACGATTCCGTTTGTCGACGGGTACTCGACGACGGCGCTGGTGCAGAAGATCCGGCAGGCTTCCTGAGCCGCGGGGGTTTCAGGCATTATTGCCTGATGCTTTTTTGCTATTAAATGGGTAGCTGTCAGCGCATGAAATCAGAGGGCTTGAGGCCGTTTTGTCCTCAAACTCCCTCATGTGGCCCGGCGCGCCGCGGTCACGGCGACGGCAACTCCGCCGGCTTGGCATCGACCTCAACCCGCTTGCTCGCTCCTGGGCCTGGGGCGTCGGTTGCGGCGTCCCCGTGCCTGCGCAAGCTCGACAGCAGGCGCTTGAACCCTTGCGCCACGTCATCGACGTAGGTAAATACCGCCGGTATCACCAGCAGGCTCAGAAAGGTGGACGTGATCAGGCCGCCAATCACAGCCACCGCCATGGGCGAGCGAAAGCTGCTGTCTGCCGAGCCCCAGCCCAGGGCAATGGGCAGCATGCCCGCGCCCATGGCAAGGGTGGTCATCACAATCGGGCGGGCCCGTTTGTGGCAGGCATCGAGCAAGGCATCCAGGCGTGACAAGGGTGCTTGGGCGGGTTGACTCTCGGTGGCTGCGCGACCGCGGCGTGCCTCGATGGCGTATTCGACCAGCAAGATGGAGTTCTTGGTGGCAACGCCCATCAGCATGATCAGGCCAATCAGCGAGGGCATCGAGAACGACTTTTGCGCCAGCAGCAAGCCGACAAACGCGCCCCCGAGCGACAAGGGCAGCGCCGCCAAAATTGTCACCGGGTGAAAAAAGTTTTTGAACAGCAGCACCAGCACGATGTAAATGCACAGCACACCGGTGAGCATGGCGAGTCCAAAGCTGGCAAACAGCTCGCCCATCACTTCGGCGTCGCCGATGACCACCTGTTTCACCCCCGCCGGCAGGTTCTGGATGGCGGGCAGTTTTTGCACGGCGGCGGTCACGTCGCCAAGCGCCAGACCCGAGAGCTCAACTTCAAATTGCACGTTGCGCGCGCGGTTGAAACGGTCAATCACGGCGGGTCCGCCGGCCAGCTCCACGCGAGCCACTTGGCCGAGCATCACCGGCCCGCCGGGCTTGGTGCTGGGCACCATTAAACGTTCCAGCGTGGCCAGGTCTGACTTTGCATCGTCGGCGAGGCGAACGACGATAGGGACTTGGCGCTGCGACAGGTTCAGCTTGGGCAGCGCCGCGTTGTAGTCGCCCACGGTGGCAATGCGCAGTGTCTCGCCAATGGCGGCACTGGTGACACCCAGGTCGGCCATGCGCGTGAAGTCTGGCCGCACGGTTACCTCCGGGCGAACCAGCGAGGCGCTGGATGCGACCGAGCCCAGACCGGGGATGGTGCGCAGGTCTTTTTCCAACGCTGCCGCCGCGCCGGCCAACGCCAGTGCGTCGTCGCTAGTCAGCGCCAGAATGTATTTTTCACCGGAACCGCCCAAGCCCACTTTGCTGCGCGCGCCGGGCAGGTTTTCCAGTGCTTTGCGGATGTCGTTTTCAATCCCCTGCTTGCGCGGGCGCTCGCCGCGCTCGGTCAGCAAAATGGTGAGCGTGGCTTTGCGGGTTTCGGCAGCACCGCCCGGCGCAAACGGGTCGGAACCCGCCGCGCCACCCCCGATGGTGGTGTACACACTTTTGACATTGGGCACCTTGGTAATCAGGCCGCGCGCCAGT
Source organism: Polaromonas sp. (assembly GCA_046714915.1). Classification (GTDB taxonomy): domain Bacteria; phylum Pseudomonadota; class Gammaproteobacteria; order Burkholderiales; family Burkholderiaceae_C; genus Polaromonas. The sequence goes on from JBKJZS010000250.1 coordinate 4,360, forward strand.
TCGGCTGCCAACTGGGTCTCCGCCAGTCGGGTGCCGGGCGGCAACTCCAGATAGACCTGCGTTTGCGAGTTGTCATCCGGCGGAATAAAGCCGGTCGGCAGCAGCGGAATCAAGAGGAGAGAGCCGACGAAAAACGCGCCCGCTGCAATGCTCGTGATCAGCCGGTGCTGAATGCACCACGCGCTGCTGCGCAGGTACCAGCGCATCACCGCGCCGTCTTTTTCAACGTAGTTGACGATGGGTTTGAGGATGTACGCGGCCATCATGGGCGTGAGCATGCGGGCCACCACCAGCGAGGCGAACACGGCCAGCGCTGCCGTCCAGCCAAACTGTTTGAAGAACTTGCCCGCAATACCGCTCATGAACGCCGTTGGCAAAAACACGGCAATCAAGGTGAAGGTCGTCGCTATCACAGCCAGACCAATTTCATCGGCGGCTTCCATCGCCGCCTGGTAAGGCGTCTTGCCCATGCGCAGGTGGCGCACGATGTTTTCCACTTCCACAATCGCGTCGTCCACCAAAATACCTATCACCAGACTGAGCGCCAGCAGGGTCACCACGTTGATTGAAAAACCGAGGTAGTGCATGCCAATAAAGGCGGGGATCACCGACAGCGGCAGCGCTACGGCAGAGACAAAGGTCGCCCGCCAGTCGCGCAGAAACAGCCACACCACCAGCACTGCCAGCAGGCCGCCTTCAATCAGCAGCGTCAGCGACGCGCTGTACTCGTCTTCAACAGGTGTCACAAAGTCGAAGGCTTCGGTTAGCTCAATGTCTGGGTGGCTCACCTGCAAGGCTTTCAGTGCCAGGCGCACCCCACGGCCAG
>JBKJZS010000251.1:0-11547 GCA_046714915.1 Polaromonas sp.
CGCCACGGCCGATATCCGCAAGCGATGCGCCCAGCTCGGCGTAAACGCTGTTTTCGACAAATCCAATGAAATTGACGCGCTGGTCGACTACTGCATTGCTCAATGCAAGTCATCTGGCGCAGACTAAGGTCTGCGTCACACTGCTTTTTGCAAGTGCGAGCAGGCCTAGTACTGCAACCCGAAAATTTCGAAACATGAAAGCGCGTCTTCGCACCCACGGCGGCGTTGCAACCCTTGCGAAGGCGGCCAGCCTTCGCTGCGGCTTGCGCCTTGCCCTGGGCTCGAAACCATCACTTTCAGTATGTTTCGCTACTTCCGGGTTGCAGTACTAGTCAATAAGCTTGTTTTTCAGCGCGTAGTAAGTCAGATCGCTGTTGGAAGCAAGACTCATTTTCTCCATCACACGGGTCCTGTAGGTACTGACTGTTTTCACGCTCAAAGACAACGCCTTGGCGATATCGCCCGCGGTCTCGCCCTTGGCCAGTTTGAGAAAAACCTGAAACTCGCGCTCGGACAGTTGCTCATGCGGAGTGGCATCATTTTTACGATTCAGCTGCTGCGCCAGCAGCTCCGCCACTGCCGGGGTAATGTAGCGCTTGCCCAACGAGATCACGCGAATCGCGTTGACGATCTCCATCGGATCGCACTCCTTGTTCAGGTAACCGCTGGCGCCTTGGCGAATCAGGTTCACCGCGTAATGCTCTTCGGGATAACCACTGAGAATAAGGATGCCCACATCCGGGGCCTTGGCGCGAATCATGGCCAAAGCGTCAATGCCGCTCTGGCCGGGCATGGAAAGATCCATGACCAGAATGTCAAGCTCAACGTTGCGAACCAGATCAATTGCTTCCCGGCCACTGGCAGCTTCCCCGACTACACGCAAGTCGACCTGATCGGAAAAGAACTGCTTGAGCCCGGAACGCACTATGGCATGGTCATCGACAATCCCGATTTTGATCATTTCATTTTCCTTATGAAGGGCTGCAACGCCAAGCGGCACAATTCAACAAAACTGCCCGGTGCATGCGGGCTTTGGTTTTGAATAGTGATTATTCACGAATTATCGATCGAAATACGGACCGGAGATCACGATGAGATGGTTTGCAATTCCCACACTGGCGATCAGCCTGCCGCTGGCAGTGCTCGCAGCCGTCATTTTGATTTTCATCAATGAAGCCGGTTTTCGCCTGTCCACCGAGGCCGCCACCAGCATCGAAGAAGCGCAGGCAACGCGGGCGAGTGCCAACCAGTTGCTGCAGCATATGCTCGACGCGGAGACCGGACAAAGAGGCTATCTGCTGACGGGCGATCCAAAGTACCTGGAGCCCTACGACCGGGCCACCTCAGATATCAGCCAAACCCTTGACAACCTGCGCCGGCGCTACACCCCTTACCAGGATGCGCTGGCGGAATTCGCCACCCTGTCGCGCAACGTATCACGCAAACTGGAAGAAATGGACTTGAGCGTCCGCATGCGCAAGCAGGGCAACGAGGACGCCTGGAAGTTCGTACTGACCACCGATGTGGGCATGGACCAAATGAACATCATTCGCAGCCAGATTGTCAAAATGGTGCAGTCCAGCAACGACAAAATGGGATTGGCACAGGCTCAGATTGCCAGATCCCTGCAGCTTTCGCGTATTGGCATTGCCCTGATGGCGCTGGCAGGATTGCTGGCGTTTTACATGTACCTGCGGCAAACCCGGGCCGTACTGAATGCCGGCAAACTCGAGCAGGAGTCTCTGCAAAGAGAGCGCGATCAGCTGGACAAGGAAGTGCGGGACCGTACGGCGACGCTGGCGGAGCTGGCAACCCACCTGCAGCAAGTGCGGGAAGATGAGCGCGGCCACCTGGCCCGCGAACTGCACGATGAACTGGGTGCCTTGCTGACGGCGGCCAAGCTCGATGTGGCCCGCATGAAGTCACGGCTGGGAGCGATTTCCCCGGAAGCCAACGAGCGCATGCAGCATCTGATCGAAACGCTTAACAGCGGCATCGCGCTGAAGCGCCGGATTGTGGAAGACTTGCGCCCTTCTACACTGTCGCATCTGGGGCTGGTTGCATCCCTGGAAATTCTGGCGCGCGAGTTCGAGGACCGGGCTGGACTGAGCATCGCCACCGATCTGGAGCCGGTCGAGCTCGGTGGTTCGGCGCAGCTCACGGTCTACCGGCTGGTGCAGGAGTCGCTGACCAATATGGGCAAATATGCCGACGCCCGGCAGGCGAAAATCAGTCTGCATAACTTTGACAACTACGTCACTGTCGAGGTCAAGGATGACGGCAAGGGTTTCGACAGCACGAAGGCCGGGAACTTCAGCCATGGCCTGAACGGCATGAAGCACAGGGTGGAAGCTGCCGCGGGCCGGCTGACCATCGCCTCCAGCCCCGGCCAGGGCACCCACATTTTTGAGGTGCTGCCCAAATCGCTTTAAGGCCTGCAGGCTTGCCCTCTCCCTCTGGCAGCGTCACACGCGGTGGCTGGCTGCAGATCGAACTCCTGCAGTTCGATACCCTCCCCCGAGCAATCGGTTTCGTCCTACACAGCGTCATCTCGCTCACCGACAAAGGCAACAGGCACTTACCGATGAGCTCAGCGGGGGTTGGCGTTTAACCTTGCAGCAGGTGTTTCGAATGCGAGCGCCGCAACCCACGGGCACCACCCCTGCAAGGAGTTTGACATGCTGCATTATTCCGTTGTGTTTCTGGTGATTGCATTGATCGCGGCCGTATTCGGCTTCGGCGGAATCGCTGCGGGCGCCGTCGAAATTGCCAAGATCCTGTTTTTCATCTTTGCCATCATGGCTGTGGTCAGCTTCGTGGTCGGATTGATGAAAAGAAACTGAAACAGACATTCCGCCCATCTGCCACGCTAACGGTGGGCTCCCCTGCTTTTGCCATCTAAAAGGAGTATGAAATGAAGACCCAATTCCCGAGCACCCCATCCGCCCATGAGGCTTTGTCTGGTACCAGCCACCTGTCCGATCAGGTGATGAATAGCGCCGAAAAAGCCGTGGACAACGCACGCAGTCTGGCCAGCGGAACGCTGGATCAGGCCGCAGGCAAGATGCGGCATATGCTGGGCAGTATTGACCCGGTGGTCGAAAGGCTCACCACCCAGGCGCAGAAACTCGCACGCCAAAGTCTGGATCTGGCCGCCGAAGCCAGCGACCGGGCGCAACGGTCCATGCACCGCTATGCCGATGTCACGACCCGTTATGTGGCCAACGAGCCGGTCAAGGCAGTGCTGATTGCCGCTGCGGTCGGCGCTGCGGTAGCCCTGCTGGTGGCGTCTGCCCGTAGTCGCCACTTGCGCTAATGTGATCTCTTAAACATTCCCTGTACCGGCCAGCTATGCTCCACCCCCTGTTTTCCACCTTCATCAGCCGGCCGGACCTTCTGGTCGATCATCTCTCGGGTTACGCCGCACTGATCCACGAGGAAGCGTTTGAGGCGGGAGCCGAGCTTGTCCAGCGCGGCCTGGCATGGGCCTTGGCCGCGATGTGTGCGGCGGTCTTCCTAACACTGGCCGGTGTCGCCGTGATGCTCGGTGTGGTGCTGAACCAGTTCCATTGGGTGCTGGTTGCAGCCCCGGCCATCATGCTGGTGCTGCTGGCCGTGGCCGTCTTGAAAGCCCGTCAGCCGCTGCGCTCGCGCCGTTTTTCAGAAGTCAAAGCGCAAGTTAGCCGCGATGCGCAAGCGCTGCGCATGGCCGCCTGAAGTCAAGGCCATGACAGACATCCCCTACATTTCGCCCCAACAGCGTCTGGCCGACAGCCGCCAGGCCATTGTCAGGCATATGAGCCACGACGCTCCGGGCGGGGACAGTGCCCACGAAAGCCACAGCGCAAGCAATCCGCAGGCCGCCGCGTCGGACGGAGCGTGGAACTTGATCAAACAGACGGCCACCGCCTGGTGGCAAGGTCACCCTGCGCATTTGGCGCTCGACATCGCCAAACCGATGATCCAGACTTATGCCGAGGAAAAACCGCTCCAGTTGCTCGGGATCTCTGCTGGCATCGGGGCCGCAGCGGCGGTGCTACGCCCCTGGCGGCTGATTTCACTGACCGGTGTGCTGCTGGCCGCCCTGAAATCATCGGAGATGTCCAGTGTCATCAGGACTCTGCTGTCGTCCGTCAGAACGCAAGACAAGTTGCTATGAATTTTTTACGCAAACCGACCAGCGTGGTGCCGTCAGTCGGCCAGCTTTTCAACTTAATGCACCATATCAAACCTATAAACTTCAAGGAAATAACATGAAATACGCTCGCGCAATTGCATTTGCCGCCCTGGCCGGCATCACCATCATCAGCACCGGTTGCGCCGTCGGGCGTGGCCAGCAAACGGCTGGCGCCTATGTGGATGACGCTGCCATTACCACGTCCGTCAAGGCCAAGTTTGCGGAAGACAAAACGGTCTCCGCGACCGCCCTCAGCGTTGAAACACTGAACGGTACCGTGCAGTTGTCCGGCTTTGCCAAATCGGCTGCTGAAAAGGCACAGGCTGAAAATCTTGCCCGTAACACCAAGAACGTTCGCGCAGTTCGCAACGACATCGTGGTTCGTCCTTGATTTAACAGCCCCCGAGCTAGAAAAGGCTGGCAGCACCAGCCTGACAAGCAGGACCCGGCTATCAAGCCTGTCCTGCTTTTTTCATGGGCCCGCTGTTTTAACGCTTTTTTGACTCCTGTAATAGCCAGCCGCTGCCACACACTGTTCAGCATCCGGATGGAAGGGCATCAGGCCTCACCAACTCCTGGACGGCAACGGCGTGCATTGCGTTCGCCCGACCCGGAGGCGCCCGCCCATAAGTCGACCAGCCTGAACGATCAGTTGGCTTTGACAACCAGCTGGTTGTTTACCGACGTCACGCCCTTGGTCTGTTTGGCAATTTCTGTGGCCTTTTCCTTTGCCACGGCCGTCGGCGCGGGGCCATTCAAGGTGACGACGCCAGCCTTGGTATCGACATTGATTTTGATGGCGCTGAGGTCCGGGTCTTTCGCCAAGCCGCTGGACACCGTGGCCGTGATGGCGGCATCGTCCACTTTGTCACCCAGCTTGACGGCAGCGGCGCTGTCCCTGGTCTCCTTGGCAGCCCGCTCGGTGTTGGCGATGCCCGAGTCGATGGACTTGCCAACGGTTTTTCCGTCATCCTGTTTTCCACATGCCGCAAGGGCAAGCAGCACCGCCACGGAGCAGGCAACAGACAGCGCCATGCGGCTGGCTCGAGTTGGATCGGGTTTCATAATGGGTCTCCTGAAATTTGAATGTGATCAGGGGCTGGTCAATGCTCTTAAATCTTATCGCCCATTTTTTTAACCGCGTCTTTGACGTTTTCTTTGGTGTCACCGTAAACAGCCTGTGTTTTGCCTTTGATCTTTTCGGTCAAACCTTCGGCTTGCAACCTGTCGTTGCCGACCACCCGTCCAGCGACTTCTTTTGCTTTGCCAGCGGCCTGGTCCACGCGGCCTTTAACTTGATCTTTGTTCATGATGCTAGTTCCTTTGGATAGTTATGCAGTTCGCCACCCTGGCAACTACACCCTACAGTAAGCGGCATGTCATTCTCCGACCGTCAGTGTGAACGGAATTTTTTGTAGGACGGCATGCAATCGGTTAGCTGATTAGGGGCCTGCCAGTGCTATTTGCGATGCGTTGTGAGTCAAAAAAATCAATCCGCAAGGCGCGAAACGCCCTTGGGGTAGTCTCCGACCCGCCTTTGCAACGCCGCGCAGGCTTTTTGGCTTTTTGGTCGCAACCTGGAGGGTCCGGGTGGCCAGGCATCCAGCGGCCTTATTTGCGCCCGCCAATATGCATCACACACGAGCGCATCACGGGTGGCACGAACCGTGGCGCTGGCGAAACTCACGCGGAGGCAACGCCGCCGGGTCTGCTAACAGGCCACGCCGTGCTGATTGCGCCTGTAACTGCAGCACCTGGTAAGGCCCGCCATCACGTCCAAAACGGTAGGACCATGCATGACCCTGGCCGACCATCCAGGCGGCGATGTCTTCGCCGTCCAGGTCGATCGCGGCCACAGTTCGGCCGTAGTCGTCATGACGCCGCGTTGACACGCCAACCGTGCGACCCGCAACCCGGGCTGCAAGGGCATCGCGCGCGGCCTGGCCGCCGGCTTGGCAGATTTCCGGCGCATCAATGCCATCGACCCGGATCTTGACCCGCTTGCCGCCTTCGTCCGCCCGGACCCAGAGCGTGTCTCCATCGGAAATATAAGTGACTTTTGCGCTCCAGGCCCAGACTGGATGAGCACTGATAGCTATCAAAAAAATCGCGAAGACAGTCTGCGCCTTTGTCATGGATTCGAGCCCGGCCGGCGACGGTACCAGACCACGGCATAGATAGCCACGTTGATGACGAGCAACATGCCGCCCAGCGCGAACTGCCACTCGCGCGTGAGGTCGCCGGGGTAGATCAAGGGGACCAGGTAGCGCTCGACAAAACTCCCCGAATAAGCCGCCGCACCTCCAGCCCGGCGCAACGCGTTTTCCAGCGGCGTCAGCGGACAGATCCAGCCCGTGAACTCCACCGCTGCGCCCCAGGCCAGCGCCGGCAGGTGCACCCAAGGCATCCAACGCCAGCGCAGCGTCAATGCGCCGCCCGCCAGCGCAAACACGATGAACAGGAAGTGAAGCCAAACCACCAGGTCGGCGAGCGGTCTATAAATCATTTGCTATTAATTTTATAGCTGTCTGCGCAAACAGCATAATGACTGACGGCTTATTTCTTCAAGTTTTTCAAGAAGGCCCGGCACGGGCCGCAACCCTCAGGACGTGACGATCCAGCCTTCGAGCGGGTCCATCTGCTCCGGCAAACCGTAGCGCGGCGCGCCCTGTTCATGCTGCGCTTGGGCCCAGGCCGCCTGCATCAGACACAACACCGCGTCCAGTCCGTCGCCGCTGGCATCGTCCACCAGCGTATCGCGCTGGGCATGCGTCAGCTTCAGGCGCACCGCCAGGCGGGTCTTGCCCATTTCCAGCGCGGTGATCAGGTCTTTGCGAGCGATCAGTCGCGCCGGGGTTTGTTTGAGCCGGTCATCGCTTTTGTAGGATCGGTTGCCTAGCACTTCGCGCGCCAGCAGGCCGGGGTAAGCTTCCAGCGCGACGCGCGCCCTGTCGCCGTCCTGCAGCCCCGGCAAATGCACGCCGGCGGCCAGCAAACGCGGCACGCCGGCATGCAGCATGTAGGCCACCGGGGGGTTGACCCATTTCATCGACGGACTGGAACCGGCCGGCCTGTCTGTGGCGCGGTGAGCAAATTTCCCGCCGACGGGACGGGCATCGCAAAACGCGGCAAAGGTGCAGCGGATCTCTGTGCGGCTCAGGCTGGCGTAGTGCGCCATCAGCGCGGGCCAGGCGGAAGGCCAACCCAGATGCTCGACCAGTTCTCGCGGCAGGCCAAAGGGAAAATCGAAGGCGCCCAGCCAACTGGCGGGCTGGCGCAGCCAAGCCTCGAATCCGTCCAGGGAGTCAAAACGCTCTAGTTTTGATAGCTGGACTCGCCCGTACTTACTGGCGCCCAAGGCCAAAACAATGGGTTTTTTGCGCGTGGGCGCGCTCGAAAAATCGCATCCAACAAGCAAGCTCATGCGTCCAGTCGGCAGGTGAGCACCGCGCCAGTGTGGTGTTGCATGCTTGACGGCACCCATAAAATCTATGGATTTTTGCTCAGGGCAAGGCGCAAACGGCAGCCATAGTTCGACTTTGGCGAGGATTTGCAACGACACCCTGGGTGCGAAGAGGCGCTTTCATGTTTCGATACTTCCGGGTCGCAATACCAGCGCGCAGGGCGCTTGCGAAGCCGCTCTGCCCGACATTGTCAGGTGCGGCCGATGATGGATGCCGTCGCCATCAACTCTTCCAGCAGGGCCAGCGACACGTTGCCCGAGACCGCGTAGGGATTGAGTTCCAGCGTCTCCGAGTACTTCAGCAAAATCGATGTGTTGATTTTTGCGACGTTAACCTGGCCCATGGTCCAGCCGCCAAAACGGCGTTCTGTGATTTCTTCGTAATGCAGCAGCACCACATCTTTGTGGCGGGGATCTTTCTGGATGTGGCCATACAGTTCGCTGACCTGCCTGCGCCCCCCTTCGAGGGCCTGCAGAAAAATCCCGCCGCCGTAACACAGGATGCCAGTGATGCCGCAGGCCGGGTTGTGGCTGCGGGACTGGGCCAGAATGGACTCGGTGACATCGCTGGAGCCCGGGTCGGCCGAACGGCTGGCGTAAAGAAGGCGTACCAACATGCTTGAATCCTTAATTGTTGTTCTTTTTGGGGATAAGGGATAAAAATTCGCGGCGCAGATTCGGATCCTTGAGGAAGACTCCGCGCATGACGGAGTTAATCATTCTGGCGTCCATGTCTTTCGCACCGCGCCAGCCCATGCAGTAGTGACTGGCTTCCATCACGATGGCCAGGCCATCGGGCTGGGTTTTTTCCTGGATCAGGTCGGCCAGTTGCACCACCGCTTCTTCCTGGATTTGCGGTCGCCCCATGATCCACTCGGCCAGCCGCGCGTATTTGGACAAGCCAATAACGTTGGTGTGTTCGTTGGGCATCACGCCAATCCAGACCTGCCCGATCACCGGACAAAAATGGTGCGAGCAGGCGCTGCGCACCGTGATGGGACCGACAATCAGCAGCTCATTCAAATGCTCGGCATTGGGAAACTCGGTGATGGTGGGCCCGGTCACATAACGTCCCTTGAACACCTCGTTGAGGTACATCTTGGCGACGCGGCGCGCGGTGTTGTGGGTGTTGTGGTCACGCTCGGTGTCAATCACCAGGCTGTCCAGCACTCCTTTCATCTTGCTTTCAACCTCGTCAAGCAGTTTTTCCAGCTCGCCGGGCTCAATGAATTCGGCGATGTTGTCGTTGGCGTTAAAGCGTTTTTTTGCCCGCGCCAGCCGTTCGCGAATCTTGACGGAGACGGGCGTGCCTTCGTCGGCGGCATCTGGGGGCTGCGCCGGGCCGCGCAAGCCAAGTTCAGCCCCTCCCTCCGGTGAAAGAGGCAGCGCAACGCCGGAGGCGCGCGAAGCGACAAGCGTGGGGGCAGCAGCAGATTGAGGCGTATTGGATGTCATAAGCATGGCCCGATGTTACCAGTCTGATCGGAAACGGTCATGCCCATTTTTTAGCAAGATTTTAGGGCTATAGCCCTTATTACACGGGCGCTAATAGCTATAAATTCAGGAGCAAATTCAGGTCGTCCAGGCTGTTGGCCTGATGCAGCACTTGTCCTGGCGGATGCGCAACATGCGCGGAAACCGCACCGCGATGCCGCTTTTGTGTCCCGGACTGCGGTTGATGCCCTCAAAACCCAGCTCGAACACCAGCGAAGGCCTGACGCTGCGCACCGGGCCGAACTTCTCCATGGTCGGATACTTGTTTCTTCGTCAGTAGCGCTGGCCCGTCACCAGCAGCGCCAGGCGCATCAGGGCATAGGCGATGTGATCCAGAATACGCTGGCGCAAAGGCCGCTGGCTGTACACGGCCGGATCCAGGTGCAACCCGTGGCTGGCCATGGCCTGCAGCAGCCGCCCGCGCAACTCCAGCGCAAAGACCCGATCCTCCACCACCACATTGGCCTCGCGCGCCAGCAGCAGGCTTAGCGGGTCCAGGTTGGAAGAACCCACGGTGGCCCAGTGTCCGTCGATGACGGCGACCTTGGCATGCAGGAAGCTGGCTTCGTACTCATGAATGGCAACCCCGGCGGCCAGCAGCGCACCATAAACTGGCCGCGCCGCATGGTATTGCATGAAATATTCGTACTTGCCCTGCAGCAGCAAAGTGACCTTGACGCCGCGCCGTGCGGCCCTGATCAAGGCCCGGCGTAATTTCCCGCCGGGCACAAAATAGGCGTTTGCAATGATGATTTCTTCGCGGGATTTGCCAATGGCTTTGCGGTAGGCCCGCTCGATGCCGCTGCGGTTCAGAAGATTGTCGCGCAACACCAGGGCGGCCTTGGCACTGGACAGCGCAGTCGCTGCTCTGGACGCGGGCATCTTGCGCTGTGCAGCGGCCCGGCTCAGGCGGTCCGCGCCAGTCCGGCCCCCGTATCCTGCGGCTTTGACCGCCTCCCAGGCGGCGCTCAGGTGGCGTTGGCGTGCGCTGTAGCCGGCCTGCACGCGCCACCAGACCAAGGCCATGGCATCGGCCGCCTCCGCCGCCAACGGCCCGGTGATGACGACGGCAAAGTCAAAACGCGCCGCCGTGAGAAGGCCGTGGTTGGGATCGTAAAAATCATCCAGGACATTGATGCCGCCGCAAAACATGATGTGCTCATCGACCACGCACAGCTTGCGGTGCAACCGGCGCCAGCGTTCAGGAACCAGCAAGCCCAGCACAGCAAACCGGCCTTGGCCCAGCGGTCCATACACCTGCCATTGCACACCGGCTTCGGCAAACTTTTCCTGCCATTCCGCGCCTATGCTGCCGGTGCCTACGCCGTCCACCAGAACCTGGACCGACACACCGCGTCGGGCCGCGCGGGCCAGGGCCTCCGCGACATCCGCGCCACGCCCGTGAAAATTGAAAATATAAGTTTCCAGCTGAATCCATGTCCTGGCCTCGTCCAGAGCCTTGATCAGTGCCGGAAAAAACGCCTGCCCTCCCTGTAGCAACTGCAGCGCCCGCTGATTCTGTTTGTGAAGCGACGACATGGGTTCAGGTGTTCTCGTAGAGGGTGCGCCGGGATTGAAAGCCGACCGGCCGGACAGACCCCCGCTTTGCGAGCGCCGCTCTTTTCTGCCGGGCTCCCAACTCACACACTGTAGGGCCTGCGGCACAGCGACCTCCACCGCTTATGTCACGAATTGTGGCAGCAGCAACACGGCTTCGGCGTTGGAGGGGGAAAAGCACAGGTCGGCCGCGGCCAGATAAGGCAGCCACTGGAAGGAAACGTGTTCGTGGGCACTCAGCGTGACGGCCGTCCCAGGCGGCACGCACAGGCTGAATACATGCTCGGTGTTGTGGGACACCCCCGGGGCATAGCGATGCCGCCAGCCGGGGTAAATTTCGTAGATGTTGGAGATCGCCCAGTCCCGCACGGCTTGGGGCGGGGCTGAAATACCAGTTTCCTCCCTCACCTCACGCACAGCGGTTTGCAGCAGTGGCTCGTCCACCGCCTCTCTGGAACCGGTGACGCTCTGCCAGAAACCGGGATAATCGGCACGCTCAATCAGCAGCACCTCCAGCCCGGGCGTGTGAATGACCACCAGAACCGACTCCGGGATCTTGAGGTTCTTCACACCGACTCTGAAACCAGCTTTTAGCAGGGCCGAGTGCGCAGCGCAGGGCCGCCCCAAGCAAGCACAGCCCCCGTGGGGGGCAGAGAGCTACACGCAGTGAGCGAGCGTAGGGGCAACGGCCCCAGCGCAGGGCCGCCCCAAACAAGCGCAGCCCCCGCGGGGCCGGAGCCTGCGGCTCCAAACCTGCTTGAGCAGGTTTGGACAGGCGACAGCGGCGAAGCATCGGGCGCGCCGCGGCCCGCAAGCCTTCGCGCCTTAAATGCAGTGAAAAGCATGGGGGCGTTAT
>JBKJZS010000252.1:0-6362 GCA_046714915.1 Polaromonas sp.
TCGCTGCCCCCCGAGGGGGCTAGCCTGCCTTGGGGCGGCCCAGCGTCAGGCTGGCACCCCCACGCTCGTCTCTGCGTGTACTTCGCTGCCCCCCGAGGCTGAACTGTCTCGGGGCGGTTCATGGTTGCGCACGGCGCGATCCATCAATCTGGACAGGGAGCAGCCGCTGCGGCAAGTCTGCTGACGTGAGGAGTTGAGAACCGGTCCCCTACTCAGGCGTGCTGCTGTCCCCGTCGGCGCCGCCCGCGGCCAGCGCTTGCTGGGCCAATTGCTCATCGGTCAACGGCGGCGCTTCTTCGAGAGCCGACAGCTCTTCAAGAAATTCCTCCGTCGGCTCTTCATGCTCCAGCAGCACTTCCTCAAGTTTCTGCTCGCCAGTCTCAAAGTGCACCGAGGGCGAAACCAGCGCGGTGGGCGGCACAGGAAATTTCTCGCCAAGCTCAAACTTGAGCGCTTGTGATTTCTCTTCGACCCAGTTTGCAAAATCACCGTCTTTGGGCGTGTTCGAATTACTCATGACCGTCTCCTTGCTTGCATCTGGTCGCTGGCACGGGTGGCCAGAACCTACCCCATTATGGAGGTACGCTCGGCACAGTGGTAGCGCCCTGAGGTCAGCGACCCTCGTGACGAAATTGCAATAATTCACCAAATAGTTAAATTGGTAACGATGCCACCTACTGCCTCACCCCCCGGAGCCGCACTCGCGCGACGCCGACCGGTCGCAACAGACCATTCTTCTGGCGACCCGCGATGAGTTCGCACTCTACGGCCTGGCAGGCGCCTGGGTGGAAGCTGACCTGCATCAACACGATGGAACAGGCGCTCGATGTGTGCGAGGCGCTGGATCCGATACGCCGAGGCGAGCACGGGCAAAGGCAGCGAGCCTGGTGGGGCTTGGCTGTTGACGTTCACCACGTCTGGTGGAATCAAACGCTGCAGGCCCAGATCCCGCGCGCGGACAAGGAGCGCCTGCTGGCATTTCACGTCTGCGACTGGCTCTCCCCCACCACCGACCTGCTGAACGACCGCGGGATGATGAAGATGGCGTGATGGGTATCCCGGGGGACCGGACTGCGCAAAATGGGAAAATCTGTAGCCCTTGTTTAAATAACGTCTGACGAGCCTGACCGTGCCTCCAGCATCCGTCGATTTTTTCTTGGCTTCTTCTCAAGTCGCGCGCCGGCTGATTGGAGCGACACTGCTGGTCGACGGCGTCGGCGGTCTGATTGTCGAGACCGAAGCCTATGACCGGGACGACCCGGCATCGCACAGTTTTTCGGGTCCCACACCGCGCAACGCAGCCATGTTCGGCCCGCCCGGCCACGCCTATGTGTACCGGTCCTACGGTATTCACTGGTGCCTGAACCTGGTATGCCGCGAAGCAGGTCATGGCGCCGGGGTATTGATTCGTGCCATGGAGCCCACCGCCGGGCTGGACGTGATGCGTGCCCGGCGCGGGCTTGACGATGTGCGGCTGTTGTGCGCAGGACCCGGGCGGGTGGGTCAGGCGCTGGGCATCACACATGCGCACAACGGTCTGCCCATCAACGCGCCGCCTTTTGCATTGCTGCCGCCACGCACAACGGTTCAGGTGGTCAGCGGACCGCGCATCGGCATTTCAAAAGCGGTTGACCAGCCCTGGCGCTTTGGCCTGGCGGACTCCCGTTTCTTGAGCCGGCCTTTGTGCTGAAAGCTGCGCCACACCTGCTCGCCGCTCAAGCGGTTGCTGGCATCGTCCCTGTGCTACTCTGGCTGAATGAGACGCCGCGCCTTGCTGCTGCAACTGGTTCCCGCGCTGGGTGCGGGAGGCGCCTACGCACAAAGTGCTGTGCGGCCCGGGCCGATGAGCAAGCCCATCCCCGCGTCCGGCGAAGCGCTTCCGGTGATCGGGCTGGGCAGCTGGATCACCTTCAACGTCGGCAACGACCGTCCGGCGCGCGAGCACTGCGCTGAGCTCATGCGCCAGTTCTTTGATGCCGGCGGTCGCCTGATAGATTCCTCACCGATGTACGGCTCGTCGCAGGGCGTGATCGGCGACGGGCTGCAGGCACTGCGGGCGCAGCAGGGCGTGAGCGCCGCCGGGCCGCCCCAAGGCGCGAAGGCCCCCTCGGGGGGCAGCGCAGCAGGCTCGCCTGCAAGCGTGGGGGCCTTGTTTTCCGCCGACAAAGTATGGACGTCCTCGGCCGGGGCGGCGCAGATTGAGGCGTCGCGCCAGCTCTGGCGCGTGCCCCGCTTCGACCTGCTGCAGGTCCACAACCTGCTGGCCTGGCAGCAGCAGCTGCCCCTGCTGCAGGCCATGAAAGCTGCAGGCCAGCTGCGCTACGTCGGGATCACCACCTCGGAAGGACGCCGCCACGACGAAATGGAACAGATCATGCGCGGCCACCGCATCGACTTCGTCCAGCTCACCTACAACCTGCTCGACCGCGAGGCCGAGGAGCGGCTGCTGCCCCTGGCACGCGAGCGCGCCATCGCCGTGCTGGCGAACCGGCCTTTTCGTGAAGGCGCCCTGCTGCGCCAGCTGCAGCGCCATCCGCTGCCGGTCTGGGCCAGCGAGATCGACTGCGCCAACTGGGCCCAGTTCGCGCTGAAGTTCATCGTCTCTCACCCCGCTGTGACCTGCGCGATTCCGGCCACCGGCAATGTCGCCCACCTGCGCCAAAACATGGGCGCTGCGCTCGGCCGGATGCCCGACGAAGCGTTTCGCAGGCGCATGGCCAGCTACGTCCAGAAACTGTGAGCCATGTCTGAGTGGTGGACTTACCGGCTCTCGGACTTCCTGATGTTCTCGCCCAGAACCTACTGGCGCCTCGTCGAGCTTTACAACGGCGAGTTCTGGCCCGCGCACCTGGTCGCGCTTGCTGCAGGCCTCGCTTCGCTTTGGCTGGCCGCGACTCGGCGCGCCGGTACCGGCCGCGTGCTGGCGTCCCTGCTCGCCGCGGCCTGGCTGTGGGTGGGCTGGGCCTTTCACTGGCAGCGCTACGCCACCATCAACTGGGCCGCGCAGTACTTTGCCATTGCGTTCGTCGCGCAGGCGGTGCTGCTGGTCGGCTTGGGCGCGCTGCGCCGTGAAGCGCACGCCCCAAACACTGCTGTTGCGTCGCAAGGCCTCGGCTGGCTGCTGGCCGCCGCCGGCGTGCTGCTTTACCCGCTGGCCGGGCTGCTCGCAGGCCGCCCATGGACCCAGGCCGAGGTGTTCGGAATCGCGCCGGAGCCGACGGCGCTGGCGACCTTGGGCCTGCTACTGGCAGCAGGCCATCCGCCGGCAGGAGCTGCCCGTTGGATGCTGGTCGTCATCCCGACACTTTCGCTGCTACTCGGCGCGGCGACCTTGTGGCTGATGGCGTAAACCGCAGCCATAGTTCCACGATAGTGAGGATTTGCAACGCGGCCAGGGGCAAGAAGAGATGGCTTTATGTGCCGACGAGCGAGCAACACCTCACCCGGGCCGGGTCAGGCCCTGGTCGCATCACTCAGTACGCCACCGCGTAACGATAGCCGCGGTACCTCAGCACCGCGGTCCTTGCGCGGATTTGCTCCAGCACCACGCCCGGGGCAAGCTCTGCGCCTTCGCCCAACACCTGGCCGTTGACGATCAACATGCGCTGCGCGGGGTTGTCGGAATAAACGCCGCCGCTGATAGTCAGCTTGGGCAATTCACGCTGCACCTCGGCTGGCAGGTCGTTGGCGGACAGCACGCGATCACTGGCGGGCGTAGCGGGCGCCGGCGCGGACGCCGGCTCCCGCGCCTCGCGTGAGGGAGCTGCAACTGGCGTTGGCGCTGATCGCGGCGGTGGTGGTGACGGCGGTGGTGCCACGGGCAGCAATACGGTTGCAGGCGGGGCTGACGCGGTCATGGGCGCGGGTAGAGGCAGAATCACGGCAGGCACCGGGGACGTAACTGGCTCTGCAACTGGCTCTGCAACTGGCGAGTATGCGACCGGCACAGCGACCGGTAGCGCGGCCGGCCCGGCCAGCTGCCATGCCGCCACGACCAGCAATCCGGCGCCGAGAGCCGCTGTGCCCCACAGCCAGAGCCGGGTCTGATGGCCTACCGGCCGCTCAAGCGGCGGCGTCTGCAGAGGCTGAGCGTGAATGCCCCGTGCCGGGTCGCGCTCGCGCTGGGCGTCGGCCTTCCGGAGTGCGTCAAGGATGTAGGACATGGGGTCAGGGCTCGGTGCGCAGGCGTGGCTCGTCCACGCCGGCCACGCGATTGAGTTGCATGAAAGTCAACGGCCCCAGCTGGCCGTCGGCGGTTAGCCCCTGGGCCAGTTGAAAAGCGCGCACCCGGGCCCTGAGCGAGGCATCCAGCACGGGCCGGCCCGCCAGCGGCGCAGAGCCGTTCGCCACAGCCAGCCGGGCCGCAACCCATTCGACGACCGGGCCGCCCTGTCCATCACCCATGCGGCCGCTGTAGCCCACCGGTGAACGCCAGAGCGTGGAAAAGTCGCCTTGCCAGCGCGCAGCCAGCGCGGCCCGTGTCACGGTCTGCTCCGTGCCCCCGGCGCGCAAGGTGGCGCTGCCTTCGGTCAGGGCGGTAAGCAAGGCATAAGAGGGCGAGCCGCTCTGCTTGTCAAGCGTAACGATGCCGGGGCGGCCCAGTTGGCGAATCAGGGCCAGGCCGGTGTTGCTGCTGAAGCACCGCACCTGCTCGCGCGACAGCACCTGGCAGGGGTCGCCCTCAGCCGGGCTCAGTTTCCAGGTCTGTGCCAGTTCGCGCCAGGCCTGGCCTTCGTCGCGCAGCAAGGTGGGTGGCAGCGCGGACTGGGCGTTGGGTGCGCCGGCTGCTGCTGCGGACGCCATCCGCGGGAGTGCCGCTGCCGCTCCGGATGCGCCTGGAACGGTTGGCGCGGCAACTGCTGCGATCTCGGGCGCTCGCGGCGCCTGCGTCACGAGACGGGCCATGGCCACCAGCCCGACGCCGGCTGCGACACTCAAGCCGACCAGGGCCAGACTGCGCCGCCCGAGCCATGGTGCACGGGCCGGCGCATCGAACACCTCGTCCGCCGCCTTATCGACAATGGCGCGGCTGACCGTGGCCTGGCCGCCCGCAAACGCCCCCAGCAAGGCACGGTCACACAACAGGTTGATGCGGCGTGGCACGCCGCGCGCGAGCTGGTGGACGCGCTGGAGGGCCTTGCGATCAAACGGCAGCGCGCGTGTCAGGCCCGAAACGTCGAGACGGTGCTGGATGTACTGCGCCGTCTCGGCCTGAGTCAGTGCATCGAGGTGAAAGCGTGCGATCACGCGCTGGGCCAGTTGCTCCAGCTCGGGCCGCTGCAGCATGGTGCGCAGTTCGGGCTGGCCGATCAGGACGATCTGCAGCAGCTTGCGCTCGCTGGTTTCAAGGTTGGTGAGCAGGCGCAGCTGCTCCAGCACCTCGGCCGACAGGTTCTGCGCCTCGTCGATGATCAGCACATTGTTCTGCCCGGCGGCATGGGCCTGCAGCAGGAAGGCGTTGAGCGGGTCGAGCAAGGCCTTGACCGTGGGCAGCAGGTCTTTTTTCGGCACCGGGACGTGGAACTCCTCGCAGATCGACTGCAGCAGCTCGACCGCCGTGAGCTTTGGATTGAAGATGTAGGCCACGTTGCAGCTGGCCGGGATCTGTTCCAGAAAACAGCGGCACACCGTGGTCTTGCCGGTGCCAATCTCGCCCGTCAGCAGCACAAAGCCGCCGCCACCGGCCAGCCCGTACAGCAGGTGCGCCAGCGCTTCGCGGTGCCGCTCACTCATGAACAGCATGCGCGGATCCGGAGCGATGGAAAATGGCGCCTGCGTCAGGCCGAAGAATGGCGCGTACATGGGCGCCAAGGATACCGCACTGTGGGCGCGCGGTAGATCTGATAAGGCGCGCCAGGCTGGCGGGGTGTGTCCACCTGCTTTCGGGCGGTGCGATACTCTGCCGAACCGCAACGGATGGGGCACTCGTGATCAGACAGATGCCGGAATTCAGGAGCGCATCGACAGCATCTACAAGTTGGATGATTCCGACATTGATCTGATCAACGTCTAGCCAACTTTGCTACGTTTTTAATAGCTACTTTCCCAATGAATATGAGGACTATAGGCAAATTTGGCATATAGACAGTGCTGCGCAGGGGCTTGACCAGCTACCGCGAAGGCGGCAGTCAGCGACGACCCTTCGGCGCTCGATGTGTGTCAGTGACCTCCACCAGCGCGGTCATGCCGGGCACGCTGCCTGCTGAATGGCGCTTCGCGCTGGTGGCCGCGCACCCAACATCACCGCTTGACCCGGTTCGATGTTCTGTAGTCTCAGTCAGTGAATAAGACGGAGTACCTTCATGCCGGGCAGCACGAGGCTGGCACCGGAGGTCGCTGGAGCGTTCCGCAACCCGCTGATG
>JBKJZS010000253.1:0-1306 GCA_046714915.1 Polaromonas sp.
AACCGGTCAGACCGGCGGCGGGCAAACTCAGGCTTTCCTTTTGTGGCATTCGATTGGTAATGACCACGGAAACGGAGTGAGACCCGACTAGCGGTTCGTATCTGGGTCCGCACCCACTGTGGTGCAACAAGATTGTCTGTAGATGTGCAGTCTGACATGGGACGCAGGGTTTTCATGTGTTCGATCAGCTCGAACCCGGTGCCATCGCCCAGGTTCAGGTCGACCAGCATGACGTCGAACTCGAACTGCGAAATCAGGCGGCGGCCCTCGCGCATGCTGCCTCCCTGTGCCACCAGGTCGGTACGCAAGCCGCCCAGCAGGTCTTGAGAGATGACCTTGCGTAGGTGGATGTCGTCGTCAATCAACCAGACGCGCACCGGTTGACCGGGCTGCCCCGCCAGAGAACTGGGCCAAAGTGAAGGCCCGGCCTCGATCGATGGGTGCGCGGTCTGGGTAAGACCCTGAATGCTGCGGGCCGTGGGCGGCAGCATGCTGTTGGCTTGAATGACGTTTTCCATACTTTCCCTCTTTCTTGATCTTTTTGCTCAAACTCAGGGTAAATACTAATTCACTTTTTGTTGACGTTGTTTAGTAAAATCTCGCCATGTTTGCCGAGCTGGTGGCCATTCGCGGGATTGGCCGCTGGCATAGTATTATTTAAGATACCATTATGGAAATACGATATTACAAAGACCTGCAAGACCAAGCACCGCTGACCCAGTGGATTGACGACTTGAAGGACATCCGGGCTCGGGCGCAAATACGTGTGCGGCTGATGCGGTTGACAGATGGAAATTTGGGGCATTGCAAGCCGCTTCGAGATGGCGTGCAAGAGTTGAAGATTGACGTTGGGCCAGGCTATAGGGTGTACCTGAGTAGGCAAGGCCCTGTGCTGGTGCTGCTGCTATGTGGTGGCAACAAGAGCGACCAAAGCCGCGATATTGAGCGAGCTATCGCATATTTGAACGACTGGAAGCGAAGAGGTAAACCATGAACGCACCGCGTGACGCAAGTTTTGATGACTACATGGTCAAGACCATGAGAGACCCTGTCGAAGCCGCCGCCTACATTGAGGCCGCGATGGAGCTGGACGACCCCGCTGCGCTACTGGTGGCACTGCGCCAGGTTGCCAAAGCGCACGGCATGGCCGAAGTGGCGCGTCGTGCTGACGTGGGCGACAAGGTGCTATTCAAGGCACTGAGCGCAGAGGGCAACCCGACACTGACCACGGTTCACAAGGTGCTGCACGCCGTGGGCCTGCGTCTGAGCGGTACCCCCGAGACCACCCGCTGAAATACCGCGAAGC
>JBKJZS010000254.1:0-5954 GCA_046714915.1 Polaromonas sp.
GTGTAACTCCCTGCCCCCGGGGGAGCACGTCGCTTGCTTGGGGCGGCCCTTGCTGTGCGAGCTTCCTGGCGGGTTCACTGGGGATAACTTCTGCGTCGGGGATGGATCTGTCGCTCAAGCGGCCCGGCGGTGTTGAACAGCCAGGCCGCTTCGTTTATGGTGTAGCCATGGCACGAAGCTCCACCGCACACCTCCGGTTTCTGGTCCGCAAGGACCGCCTCGACACCACCCTGCTGCACAGTGCCCCGCCGCGCGCTCTGACAGCCGGGGAAGTACGGCTGACCGTCGAATCTTTTGCGCTGACTTCCAACAACATTACTTACGCGGCGTTTGGTGATGCGATGCAGTACTGGGGCTTTTACCCGGTTCCCGAGTTCGACGATGGCGGCTGGGGCTGCATACCTGTCTGGGGTTTTGCCACTGTGCGCGAATCGCTGTGCGAGGGCATTGAAGTGGGCGAGAAGTTTTATGGCTACTACCCAATGGCCTCGGAAGCCGTGTTGCTCGGAGTGCGCGTGGGTGCCAGCGGCTTTTTTGACGGTGCCGAACACCGGCAGGCACTGCATGCGCTCTACAACCAGTACTTGCGTTGCAGCACCGATCCTTTCTACAGCGCCTCTACGGAAGATCTGCAGTCCCTGTTGCGGCCGCTGTTCATCACCTCCTGGCTGGTTGACGACTTCCTGGCCGACAATAATTTCTTCGGTGCAGGCCCGACAGCGGCAAGTCAAGCACAACCGGGCGTGATGCTCCTGTCCAGTGCATCGAGCAAAACGGCCTTCGGCACGGCCTTCCAGCTGGGTCGGCGCCCCGGCATCAACGTGGTCGGACTCACCTCCGCTGGCAACCGGCGCTTTTGCGAAAGCCTGGGCTGCTACAGCCGCGTGCTCACCTACGACGAACTTGACCAGCTGCCACAGGACGCCGCTTGCGTGTACCTTGACTTCGCCGGCAATGCGAAATTGCGCCGCGACATTCACTCGCATTTTGGCAACCTCAAGTACAGCTGTTCGATCGGCGGGACGCATGTGCAGCAACTGGGCGGCGCCAGGGATCTGCCGGGCCCCCGCCCCACCCTGTTTTTCGCGCCGGCCCAGCTCCAAAAGCGCCACGCCGACTGGGGCGCGGCGGAACTGGGCCGGCAGCTGGTGCAGGCCTGGCAGGCCTTTCACGCCAAAATCGCCGCCCCCGGCGATACCCCTTGGCTTTCTGTGCAGCGACACCAGGGCGCACAAAAAGTGCAGGCTATCTATGCGCAGGTGCTGGCCGGCCGGGGTGACCCCCGCCTGGGCCACATCCTGTCCCTGCATGAGGCAAGATAGGGGCATGAAGCTAGCCCTGCTGTCCGATCTTCACGCCAACCTGCACGCGTTCAAGGCTTGCGTGGCTGACGCCAACGAACGCGGCGCCACGCAGTTCGCCTTCCTGGGCGATCTGGTGGGTTATGGGGCCGAACCGTGCGCTGTGCTGGACCGCGTGATGGAGTTCGCCGCGCAGGGCGCCTGGGTGCTGCGCGGCAACCACGACGAGGCCGCCGTGCAGCTCCCTGCCGATACCACCCGGGCTGACGCCGCAGGTGCCGCCTGGACACATGCCCAGCTCAGCCCCGCGCAGCATGCCTTCCTCGCCGGCCTGCCTCTGACCCGGCGCGAGGGCTCGATTTTCCTCGTCCACGCCAGCGCCCACGAACCGCAGCGCTGGCATTATGTCGAAAACCCACGCGGCGCGGGCGCCAGTCTGGCTGCTGCCGGCGACGGGGTCAGCCATCTGTTTGGCGGCCATGTACATGAGCAAAGGCTGTTCTACCGGGGCACCGGGCGCGGCCTCATGGCCTTCGAGCCAACGCCGGGGGTGGCCGTACCGGTGCCGGCCCATCGCCAATGGCTGGCAACGGTAGGCTCGGTCGGGCAGCCCCGCGATGGCCGCAGCGAAGCCATGTACGCGTTGCTCGATACTGTCTCGATGCAGTTGACCTTCCTGCGTGTGCCCTATGACCACTTGGCAGCCGCGCAGGCTATCCGGGCGGCGGGCCTGCCTGCGTTCCACGCCGACCGGCTGGCGCTCGGCATTTAGGAGCCCGCCATCAAAATGCTCGAAGCCGGAACTGAAATTGACGGCTTTCGCGTCGGCGAATGTCTGCACGCCGGTGGCATGGCCCACATTTACCGCGTCAGCTATGCCGGCACCGGCCACGACCCCGGCTTCCCGATGGCGATGAAAGTGCCGCGCATGACCAGCGGCGACGGCGCCGAAACCATCGTGAGCTTTGAGGTTGAACACCAGACATTGCAGCTGATCGGCGGGCCACATGTGCCGCGCTTCGTGGCGGCCGGCGACCTGGCGCGGCTGCCTTATCTCGTGATGGAGTACGTCGAGGGCCGGGTGTTGCAGAGCTGGCTCGACGATGCTGACGTTTCCCGCACGCGCCCCGACGCCAGCGAAATTGCCAGGCTGGGCGCCGCGCTCGCTGCGGCGGCGCACAGCATGCACGAGCAGGAGGCCGTGCACCTGGACATCAAGCCGCCCAACGTCATCATCCGGCCCGACGGCAGCGCCGTGCTGATCGACTTCGGCCTGAGCTGGCATGCGCACTACCCCGATCTGCTGGCCGAGGAGATGCGCGAGGCCGCCGGCTCGCCGGCCTGGATGGCGCCCGAACAGGTGGTGGGCGTGCGCGGCGATCCGCGCAGTGACCTTTTTGCCATCGGCGTCATCCTCTACGAGCTGGCCACCGGCGAGCTGCCCTTCGGCGCGCCCGAGACGCGCGGGGGGTTGCGGCAGCGGCTGTGGATGGACCCGGTGCCGCCGCGCCGGCTGCAACCGGACCTGCCGGCTTGGCTGCAGGAGATCATCCTGCGTTGCCTCGAGCCCGGGGCGGCCCAGCGTTATCCTTCGGCGGCACACCTGGCCTTCGACCTGACCCATCCGGACCAGGTGCAGGTCAGTGCGCGCGGCGAACGCACCGGCGCAACGCCCTGGCGGGTCCACCTCAAGCGCTGGTTCAAGGCGGCCGGCATGCAATACCAGCCCAGCCCGCTGCCCAGCGAGGGTATCGCCGAAGTACCGATCGTGATGGCTGCTGTACCTGGGCGCGACACCAGCGATGCCACGCTCTACTCGCTGCGCCAGGCGGTCGCGCGATCGCTTGGCCTGCAGCCGGGAGCGCGGCTGGCCTGCGTGACCGTGGTGTCGCACAAGGCCATCGGGGCAAGCGAGGACAGCAGCGAAACCGGCGTGCAGCGCATGCAGTTGGAGCGGCTGCGCCAGTGGGCGCAGGGGCTGGATTTACAAGGCCACCAGGTGTCCTTCCATGTGCTGGATGCGCGCGACACGGCGCGCGCACTGCTGGACTACGCACGGGCCAACCGCGTCGGCCTGATCGTGATGGGCGCGGCCACGCATGGCCTGCAACTGCAGCGCCTGGTGGCCACCGTGCCGATCCGGGTGGCGATGCACGCGCCGTGCACCGTCATGCTGGTCAAGCAGGCACTGCCCTTCGAGCGACTGCACACAACGCCAGGCTGATGGAACGGACCCGGGGCGATAATCCCCGCATGTCTTCCCATCCCTATGACGCGCTCATGCCCGACCTGGTGCTCGACGCGCTGGCCAGTGTGGGCCTGTACGGCGACGGGCGTTTGATGGCGTTGTCCAGCTACGAAAACCGCGTCTACCAGATTCATCTAGAAGCCCCGGTCGGCGCAGGCGCGGCTGCCGGCGATACCGTGGTGGCCAAGTTTTACCGGCCCGGGCGCTGGAGCGATGCGCAGATCGCCGAAGAACACGCATTTGCCGCAGAGCTCATGGCCGCTGAAATTCCGGTGGTCGGCGCGCTGGTATTGAATGGCAGCACCCTGCACCACTTTGAAGGGTTCAGCTTCAGCGTGTCGCCGCGTCGCGGTGGCCGCCGGCCGGAGCTGGACGATCTCAGCGTGCTCGAATGGATCGGGCGCTTCCTCGCCCGCATCCACACGGTTGGCAGCAGCCAGCCTTTCCAACACCGACCCAGGCTGGACCTGCAGAGCTTTGGCCATGCCAGCCGTGAGGTGCTTCTCGCAGGCGACTACCTGCCGCTGGACATGGCGTCGCGCTGGCGCAAGGCCTTTGACGAAGCGATGGTCGTGGCGCAAAGCGTGTTCGACCGTGTCGGCGACGTTCGCACCTTGCGCCTGCATGGCGACTGCCACCCGGGCAATATTTTGTGGACGCCCGAGGGCATGGACGGCGCCGGTCCGCACTTCGTCGATCTTGACGACGCGCGCAGCGGCCCCGCAGTGCAGGACTTGTGGATGCTGCTGTCAGGCGACCGCGCGCAGTGCACCCGGCAATTGGCTGCGCTGGTCGACGGTTATGAAGAGTTTCGCGAGTTTGACCGGCGCGAACTGGCCCTGATCGAGCCGCTGCGCACGCTGCGCCTGGTTCATTACAGCGCCTGGCTGGCGCAGCGCTGGAAGGACCCGATCTTTCCGATCAACTTCCCGTGGTTCGGCTCCAGCGACTACTGGAAGGGCCAGGTCAACATGCTGGAAGAGCAGACCGAGGCCATGCAGGAAGCGCCGCTGATGGTCTGAGTTGGCGTTCAGATGTCGTCCGCCCCAAGCAGGGTCAACTTCAAGGTTCAGCAAGTCACACCGAAGCCCCTCAAGCCCGCTTCGCCCACTCCACAAACTCCGGCTCGTAGCCCTTTGACTTCAGGAAGTCAGCCATCGCGTAGCCGGTGCCGGCGGGCCAGCATTTCACGTCTTCATGCGCATACAGCCTGTAGTCGACCAGCTCGGGCGATAGCTTGACTTCGCCATGGCCGACAGCACTATAAGCAATGATGATCTGGTTCATGCGCTGGAAGTCGTACACGCCGATCAGCTTGAGGTCGGTCACGTCCAGGTTTGTTTCTTCCTTGACCTCGCGGGTGATGCCGCCTTCCGGCGTTTCGCCGGCTTCCATGAAGCCGGTGATCAGCGCGTACATTTTGGCGGTCCACGCCGCGTTGCGCGCCAGCAAAATCTTGCCCTGGTGCTCTATCACCGCGGCCAGCACCGGGGTGGGGTTGTTCCAGTGGGTGTAGTCGCAGGCCTGGCACCGCAGGCGCGCTTTGTCGCCGCCGTCTTCCATCTCGGTGATCAGCGCGAGCGGGGTCGCGCAGCTGGGACAAAACTTGAATTCGTGGCTCATGGTGTTGGTACTTTATATGCTACTTTTTTAATAGCCGCTTGCGCCCGCTGAATGGGGACAGCAGCCACTTTTTATATATGAAGGAAGGTCAGGCCGGAAAAACGCCGGTGGACAGGTAGCGGTCGCCGCGGTCGCAGACGATAAACACAATCACCGCGTTCTCGACCGTTTTGGCGATCTCTTGCGCGACCCAGCAGGCGCCGGCCGCCGAGATGCCGGCAAAAATGCCTTCTTCGCGCGCCATGCGACGGCACATGTCTTCAGCGTCCAGCTGGCTGACCAGCACCAGCTCATCGACATGCCTGGCGTCGTAGATTTTCGGCAAATATTCTTGCGGCCATTTGCGGATGCCGGGAATGCGCGAGCCTTCGCTCGGTTGCGCACCGATGATTCTGATCGCCGGGTTTTTCTCTTTCAGAAAACGCGACACCCCGGTGATGGTGCCGGTCGTTCCCATGGCGCTGACGAAATGGGTGACTTTGCCCATGGTGTCCGCCCAGATTTCCGGGCCGGTAGTTTCATAGTGGATGCGCGGGTTGTCCTCGTTGGCAAACTGGTCCAGCACGTGGCCCTTGCCGTCTTTTGCCATCTGCTCGGCCAAGTCTCGGGCGTGTTCCATGCCGCCGCTTTTGGGGGTCAGGATCAGCTCGGCCCCAAAGGCCTTCATGGTCTGCGCGCGTTCGATCGACAAGTCTTCCGGCATGATCAGCACCATGCGATAGCCCTTGATGGCCGCGGCCATGGCCAGCGCAATGCCGGTGTTGCCGGAAGTCGCTTCAATC
>JBKJZS010000255.1:0-4212 GCA_046714915.1 Polaromonas sp.
GGCATCCTGCCGGCCACGATGAACGACATCCCGCTGGATTTCGATACCTTGCAGCCCTATGGCTGCTTCATCGGCTCCGCCGCCGTGATGGTGCTGTCGGATCAGGACACGGCTACCGGTGCAGCGCGCAACATGATGCGATTTTTCCAGCACGAATCGTGTGGACAGTGCACGCCCTGCCGCGTCGGCACCGCCAAGGCGGCGCACCTGATGGATCAGCCCAAATGGGACCTGCCGTTGCTGGCCGACCTGTCGCTGGTGATGCGCGATGCGTCGATCTGCGGATTGGGTCAGGCCGCGCCTAACCCAATGGACTGCGTTGTTAAATATTTCCCGCACGAGCTATGAGCCCCACGCTTGCGCTTCGCGCCTTCGGCATTGCACTGCCCCTTGCAGAAGGAAGAGGGGCTGGCCCTGCTTGGGGCGGCCCGGCGCTGCATTCATGGCCCCCACGTTCGCCCACGGCGTGTGGCTCTCTGCCCCCGAGGGGGCTGGCCTTGCTTGGGGCGGCCCGGCGCTGCGGCCTGAGCAGCTTGGCTGAACCTGCTGAATTGAAGGACCACAATGAACGCGATTACCAGACTTGAACTAGCCCAGCTTGAAGCACCGCTCGTGAGCTTCAGCCTTAACGGTCGTGAAGTGACGGGCCGCGCCACGGAAACCCTGTTGCAGGTGGCAAAACGCGAAGGCGTGGAGATTCCGCACCTTTGCTATATGGAAGGCATGGAGGCGGTGGGCAACTGCCGCTCCTGCATGGTGGAGATCAACGGTGAGCGCGTACTGGCGCCTTCGTGCTGCCGCGCGCCGACGCCGGGCATGAAGGTCGTGACCGACAGCGAGCGCGCCGTGGCCTCGCAGAAGCTGGTGCTTGAGCTGCTGCTGTCCGACATGCCGGAAAAGGAATACACCCGAAACAACGAAGTGGACCAGTGGGCCGCGAAAATCGGCGTCGGCAAGCCCCGCTTCGAAGCGCGACAGCAGGTCCGCCAGGACCTGACGCACCCGGCCATCGCCGTCAACCTCGATGCCTGCATTCAGTGCACCCGCTGCCTGCGCGCCTGTCGCGACGAACAGGTCAACGATGTGATCGGCCTGGCTTTTCGCGGCGACCAGGCCAAGATCGTCTTTGACATGGACGACCCCCTGGGCGCCTCTACCTGCGTCGCCTGCGGCGAGTGCGTGCAAGCCTGCCCCACCGGCGCACTGATGCCGGCGCGCGAAGCCGCACTTGCCGTGCCCGACAAGCAGGTCGAGTCGGTTTGCCCGTATTGCGGCGTCGGCTGCCAGCTGACCTACAACGTCAAGGACGACAAGATCATTTACGTGGAAGGCCGCGACGGCCCGGCCAACCACGGGCGGCTGTGCGTCAAGGGTCGCTACGGTTTCGACTATGCGCACCACCCGCAACGCCTGACCAAGCCTCTGATCCGCCGCGCCGACGCACCGAAAACAGGCGACTTCATCATGGACCCCGATCGCGTGCTGGACGTGTTCCGCGAAGCCAGCTGGGAAGAAGCGCTGGCATTCGCCGGCGGCAAGCTCAAGGACATCCGCGACCAGTACGGGAAAAAGTCGCTGGCGGGCTTCGGCTCGGCCAAGGGCAGCAACGAGGAAGCCTACCTGTTTCAAAAGCTGGTTCGCACCGGCTTTGGCAGCAACAACGTGGACCATTGCACGCGCCTGTGCCATGCCTCGTCCGTCGTTGCACTGCTCGAAGGCATCGGCTCGGGCGCAGTGTCCAATCCGGTAATGGATGTCACCAAGGCCGAGGTGGTCTTCCTGATCGGCGCCAACCCCACGGTGAACCATCCGGTGGCTGCAACCTGGCTGAAAAACGCCGTGCAAAACGGCACCCAGCTGGTCGTGCTGGATCCGCGCCGCTCGGACCTGGCGCGGATGGCGCACCGCTTCCTGCAGTTCAAGCCCGACACCGATGTGGCACTGCTCAACGCCATGATGAACGTCATCGTCACCGAAGACCTGGTCGACAAGGCGTTCATCGCCAGCCGCACCATCGGCTACGAGGATCTTCGCAAAAACGTCGAAACCTACAGTCCGGAAGCCATGGCGCCGATTTGCGGCATCGACGCCGACACCATTCGCTATGTCGCGCGGCTCTACGCCACCTCCAAAGCTTCGATGATCCTGTGGGGCATGGGCGTGTCGCAACACGTCCACGGCACCGACAACGCGCGCTGCCTGATCGCCCTGTCGCTGATGACCGGCCAGATCGGCCGTCCCGGCACTGGCCTGCACCCGCTGCGCGGCCAGAACAATGTGCAAGGCGCTTCCGACGCCGGCCTGATCCCGATGATGTTCCCCGACTACCAGCACGTGTCCAGCCCAGCCGTGCGGGCCAGTTTCGAGAAGGCCTGGCAAGTTCCTGCCGGCTCCCTCGACGACAAGCCCGGCCTGACCGTGGTCGAAGTGATGCACGCGATCAAGAAGGGCGAGATTCGCGGCATGTATGTGATGGGCGAAAACCCCGCCATGTCCGACCCTGACGCCAACCATGCGCGCGATGCGCTGGCGGCGCTCGATCACCTGGTGGTGCAGGACATCTTCCTGACCGAAACCGCCTACCTGGCCGACGTGATCCTGCCGGCCAGCGCTTTCCCCGAGAAAACCGGCACCTTTACCAACACCGACCGGCTGGTGCAAATGGGCCGGCAAGCCATCAACCCGCCGGGCGACGCGCGCCAGGACCTGTGGATCGTTCAGGAGCTCGCCAAACCCCTGGGCCTGGACTGGCAGTACGGCCACGTCAGCGAAGTGTTCGACGAGATGCGCCTCACCATGCCCAGCATCGGGGGCATCACCTGGGACCGGCTGGAGCGCGAGCACGCCGTAACCTACCCGTGCGTGAAGGAAGGCGACCCCGGTCAGTCGGTCGTGTTTGTGGACAGTTTCCCGCGCGAGACTGGCCGCGCGCAATTCGTGCCCGCCGACATCATCCCGGCCAATGAACGCCCCGACAGCGAGTATCCGATGGTGCTGATCACCGGACGCCAGCTAGAGCACTGGCACACCGGCAGCATGACGCGGCGCGCGACCGTGCTGGATGCGATCGAGCCCGATCCGGTGGCCCTGGTTCACCCGCTCGACCTCGCTGCGCTGGGCGGCAAGCCGGGCGACGTCGTCACCATCGCATCGCGCCGGGGTGAAGTCACGCTCTACGCGCGTGCCGACGACGGCTCGCCGCGCGGCGCCGTGTTTGTGCCCTTTTGTTATTACGAGGCGGCCATCAACAAGCTGACCAATGCAGCGCTGGACCCGTTTGCGAAGATCCCGGAGTTCAAGTACTGCGCCATCCGGGTATCGCTGGGCGGCACGCCACCCATGCAGGCCAGTTACGGCGGCGGGCAGGCGCTGGAAAACGCCCTCGCCACCGCTGCGGCCTGAGCTGTGACTGCAAGTACACGCCAGCCTTGAAAAGCCGGCGCCATTGATCGGCCTGAAGGCAGAGTGACATGCTTGGCTTTGACGCGGCATCCATGCCTCTTTGGCCAGCATTGCATCCGGCGCGGCTTGGATGGCGGGTCAAGCCCGCAATGACATCCTCTTAGCCGTGCGCCTGGCGCGAATCGGCCGGCGCCTGCTCGCGGTCCTTCAGTCCGTAATCGCGAATCACCTCGGTAATCCGCAGTCGGTAGTTCGTGAACATGGTGCTGCGCCCCGCGTCCTGCGCGGTACGGTGCGCTTCCAGGTTGCGCCAGGCTGTCAGGCACGACTCATCCCGCCAGAACTGCAGGGACAGCAGCTTGTCGGGCTCGGTCAGACTCTGGAAGCGCTCAATAGAGATGAAGCCGTCCATCTTCACCAGTTCGCTTTTGAGCTCGGCCGCCCATTTGAGGTAGCCCTCGCGATGGGCCGGGTCGGGCCAAACTTCAAAAATCACGGACACCATAACCACGCCTCCCGACGAGCCGCCCCCAGCGCGGCATGGACTTGCAGATCGCACAGCTGCGCGATGCAAAAGTTCTTCGTGCCGTCCAAACCTGCGCAGGCAGGCTCGGGGCCGCGCCACTCAGCCCCCTCGGGGGGCAGAGAACGAATGTGAACGTGAGGACTCATATTTCTCCTTTCAACTTGCAACAGAAAGACAGGCGTTGGTCGGCGGCCGAAGTGATGCCAGAGCGCTAAAGCAAGCATCAAATTCGCCTCCGGCCCTTATAACTTATGCCTGAGTAGCTATTATTTTCATAGCAATTG
>JBKJZS010000256.1:0-1244 GCA_046714915.1 Polaromonas sp.
TGTCCCACTGCACAGGCCCGCGAGGCATGGATTGCGGGTCAAGCCCGCAATGACAACTTCAGGCGTCATCCACGTCCCCGCCAGTTGCTGACAGTGAAAATGAATCCCGGCTCACGCCCGGCTGACAGCTTTCTCGGTATTCGCGGTTTAAGTAAGTGCCATTCGGGTTAGGTAGTGACCCGGACAAGGTTTTGAATAGCCATGACCGGGCATTGCAACTGGCTGGGCCGCTACACTGCAAAGATGTCTGGTTTTACCCTGAGCCTGCCCGATGCTGAAGGGCCGCACCGCCGCCCCCATGTGATGGTGGCGGTGCTGATGCGCCGCGAGCGCATCGACAACCGCTGGCAACCTTGGCGCTGGGTGCTGAGCGATGTGGTGCCGCATGAAACAGGTTTTGGCGAGCAGCCCCGCCTGCTCTACAAAGGCGAAAGCGAGGAAAGCTGGCTGCACCCCAACTTCAAGGTGGAGTTGTTCACCGACGACGCCGAAGGCTACTACCTCAATGCCACCACAGAGCAACCCTGCTTCTGGGTGATGTGGCGCATGGAAGAGGAAGCCGCGATCGCGGACGAACCGATGCCGGTTCCGCAGACGGTGACCCTGAGTTATCACGACGCGGGCCGCTGGCTGGACGCTCAGGAGACCGTCGAGCAGGTGCCCGCGCCCCCTGCGGTGGTGCGGTGGCTGCAAGACTTTGTGGACCAGCACTATGTGATGGAAGCCAAGCGCCGCCAGCGCCCGCAAAGCTTCCAGCCCCTGCAAGATCGTTTTGGCAATCCTGCGCGGGTGAGCACTGACAAAAAATTTGGCGGACCCGGCCATGGCTGAAGAAACGAAGGGGTTTTTGGACCGGTGGGCGCGCCGCAAGACTGACGTTCGGCAAGGCAAACCACTGAACGAACCGGTTCCGGTTGCGAAGTCCGGGCCGACGGGTGTCGCCGTTGCCAGGGTTCCCCCTCCAGGTCGGGAGGAAGCTGCGCCGGCCGTGGCGTCGCCCGCTGCCGTCGCCGCGGAACAGCCCGGGAAAGGGCTGTCCCTGGAAGATGTGAAGCTGCTCACCAAGGACTCTGATTTCAAACCCTTCATGGCAGACAATGTCGGGCCTGAATTGCGGAACGCAGCGATGAGAAAGCTGTTTGCCGATCCGCACTTCAACGTGATGGATGGCCTGGACATCTACATTGACGACTATTCCAAATCCGATCCCATCCCCGAGTCCATGCTGCGGCAGATGGCCAGCG
>JBKJZS010000257.1:0-2642 GCA_046714915.1 Polaromonas sp.
GGTTGTAAGGCTGTGGCTCTTCGAGTACGCCATAGGAGAGTGCCATGATGATGAGTGCAATCAGACCTCCAATGAGGAGGCCAAAGAACGCGGCGATACCGCCAAACTGAATGCGATCAAGCAGGGATAGCGACCCAGGCTCCATTTGTCTTCTAACGTTCGAGGTGAGGCGCCCCCAACAGCGTGGCGCCTCGACTGATGGGATGGACTCCCCCTGTTTTTTGCGCCACATTGGCGCTCTGGTCTTCATTGGCGTGGTGATCAGGTTCTTCAACAAAAGGAGTCCGACATGAATGCTACTACCGTTGCCGTCGATCTTGCAAAGTCTGTGTTCCAGCTGGCCGTGGCCGATGCGTCCTGGCGTGTCGTTGAAACCCACCGCCTGACGCGTACCCAGTTTGAGCGCTGGTTTGCCAACCGCGATGTTAGCTTGGTCATCATGGAGGCCTGCGGCTCGGCCCATCACTGGGCACGCTGGCTGGGTGGCCTGGGCATCGAAGTCAAGTTGCTGCCTGCCCAGTACGTGCGCGCCTATGTCAAACGCAACAAGACCGATGCCGCAGATGCCGCAGCGCTGCTTGAAGCAGCCCGCGCCTCAGATATTCGCCCGGTGCGGGTTAAATCCGTGGAACAGCAAGCCTTGCAGGGCATGCACCGTATTCGTTCGCTGTGGATGGGCACCCGCACCAGCCGTATCAATGCTTTGCGCGGGTTCTGCCGGGAGTTTGGCATTGCCATCCCCGTGGGCGCACGTACCGGCATTGAAGCAATCAGCCGCGTGCTGGCTGACCCCAACACGGCAGTGCCTGAGCTGATCCGGGGCACGGCCAAGCTGTTGATCGAGGAGATTCGCCTGCTCGAAGCCCGGATTGCCCAACTGGAGCGTGAGCTGGCCGCGTTGGCCAGGCTCAGCCCGGCCTGTACCACGCTGCTGAGTATCCCGGGCATTGGCTTGCTGACGGCCACCGCGATGGTTGCAGCCACTTCAGGCGATGTCAGTCACTTCAAGGATGCGCGGCACTTCTCCAGCTGGTTTGGCTTGACGCCCAAGGAGTACAGCTCGGGCAACACCCGCTACCTGGGGCGCATCTCCAAGAAGGGGGACCGCTATCTGCGCATGTTGCTCACCCATGGCGCCAGGAGTGTGCTGCGCGCCTCCAAGGTGGCAGACAACGCCGGGCGCGAGGTCTGTGGTGTGCGCCGCTGGGCGCTGGACGTGCAAGCCAGAAGCAACCACAACAAGGCGGCCTGTGCGCTGGCTAACAAGCTGGCCCGGATTTGTTATGCCACGCTGCGTGACAAGGAGCCGTTTGGTGAAACTGCACGGCTCAACAAGAAGATCAACCGGGAGAGCTTTGTGATGCCGGCTTGACGGCCAGGCATCCAGGGCAGCCACAGAAAAAGACAGCTAGACATCCATCCACGCTTGCGACGAGATTGATCGACCATCATGGCCAACCGGGTTCACCCCACACCGATAGACGCCGATAACTCCTCCGGCTCATTTGCAGCCGCTCGTAGCGACTGGCGCACCGGTGACGCAGATTCCATGTCGGCACGGACCACAGCAGAGTCCACTTCAGATGCCGGATATACGACTGCAGGCGCTTCCCGATCAGCCAATCTATCGGTCAGTTTCTTGCGTTTGTGGGGGAGTCCATATAGGAGGGGTTAGACCGCATATGTGCCGGGCGCAACCGTGAGGTGCTTTGACATGAGTACGCTGAGGAAATTGGTGTGGGGTCGCCAGTCACAGGTGCCGACCACCTCGTAGCCCCAGGCCTGATACATGGCCACGAGCACAGTAGCCGGTTGCGCCGTGTGCAGTGCCATCTTGGTGCAGCCTTTGCTCGCGGCAAACAGCAGCGCAAAGTCATGTATTTGCCTGCCGAACCCTCTGCCTTTGTGCTCAGGTGCTACTGCGAACTGACCGAAGGACCAAGTATGCGGCTCGCGAAGAAGATCAACCTTGGACTCAGGTTCGGATGGCCTGAGAGTGACCGTTGCGACAACCTTCCCATTAATTTCGCCGACGAAGCCGTGACCAAATCTCAGGCGGTTGGCAGTGTCTTCTTCGGACTGATGAGTAGCCCAATAGCGCAGGCCATTTGCTGCGTGAGGCGCATATGCCGACCGAATGAGCCGGGTGAGGGCGGCAAGGTCCTCGGCGGCTGAGACTTCACGGCAGGAGAACATGGGGAGCCTTGGTATGCGGTCTAACGTTTGAGCTAAGCGGCTTGCCGAAGGCAAGTCCGCTTGAGCGAAGGGTTAGCCCCGACTCGCCCCGGAGCGGGCAAAGACGGGCCGAAGCGCGACAAAGCTCCGAACTCGAAGAACGTGCGGAATGGAAAGGCGAACCGCGAAACAACCGTGGAGCGCCGTTCTCTTGAACCAGACCGGGCCCGCGCCAAAGCTCTTGCCGACAACCGCACGCTCTCGCCTTTATTCCGAGTAAGCCCGGCCGTGCGCCGACCGCCAACGGACGGGCGGCCCATGGTGACAACGAGGCGTTTCCCGACGCATGGTGCCTTGCTGGCGTTGGGCTGCGCCAAAAAATTGCGGGTGAGCGCGATGTGCCCTTTACTCTTTTGCCGCCACGCAGGGCAGACGACAAACCCAGGCAGAGCCGCCGAGCGATGGGC
>JBKJZS010000258.1:0-2222 GCA_046714915.1 Polaromonas sp.
ATTACCGCGACCACACGCTGGCCAAGATCCGCAGTTCCTGGCTGTTTGCCCGTCAGGTTCGCTTTGCCGAGTTGAGCATCACGCCGCTCAACCCGGCCAGCGCGCAGTGGACTTTTAACACCGCGACGGCGCTGCTGCACTATTCGCCGGAGCCGCGCGTCATCGAAAAAGTGATTGAAAGCGCCCTCATGCTGGGGCGCGACGACGAAGCTTTGTTGCACCTTGCCCGTTACCGTGCGGCCTTCCCGCAAGACCACGCGAAATGGCGCGATGCCAACGGCTCAAGTGACGAACGTGCGTATTGACGCCATTAGGTTTTAGAAAGGTAGATTCAAATCAGGCGGGCAAAAACTTGACCCCAGAGTGCCGTCATGCCGGGGCGCGACGACGAAGCGTTGCTGCACCTTGCACCTTGCACCTTGCCCGTTACCATGCGGCCTTTCCGCAAGACCCTGCAAAATGGCGAGATGCCAACGGCTCAAGGCGTTGCGACAAAGCTCCCGGACTTGCCGCCGTGCTTTTCGAGCAATTTCACATCGGTGATCATCATCCCCCGGTCCACCGCTTTGCACATGTCGTAAATCGTCAGCAGCGCCACTTGTACCGCGGTCAGGGCTTCCATTTCGACGCTGGTCGGGCCGACTGTTTCCACCGTTGCGAGGCAAGTGACGCTGGCATTGGCCGCATCGGGCATCAAGTCAAGGGCCACCCGCGTCAGCGCCAGCGGATGACACAGGGGAATCAGATCGCTGGTTTTTTTGGCGGCCATGATGCCGGCAATCCGGGCGATGCCGAGCACATCGCCTTTTTTCGCGGTGCCCGCCGTGATGATGGCCAAGGTGGCAGGATTCATCACGATACGGCCTTGCGCCACGGCCACGCGGTGGGTGGCAGGCTTGGCGGCCACATCGACCATGTGCGCCTGCCCTTGTCCGTCGAAATGCGTCAGCGGTGAAGTCGTGGGCATAGTGTTACAAAACCTTTACAAGCATCCATCATCATAAGAGCATGTCTGCAATTTCAACTTCCTGGAAAAGCCGTCTGTCGGCAGCCAGCCCATCGTCTACATCCCGCTGGCAGCTCGCGACAAGTTCGGGCCGGTTTTGCTGGATCTCAACACCATTGCTTTTGTCCGCATCGATTCTTTCTGATTATTTCAAGCCAAATCGGCACTTTGCCCGCAGCCGTATTTCGCTGATAGCTATTGTTTTTATAGCATCGGTCGGCCTGTCGCAGGCCCAGTCCCCGGTTCGCCCCAGCGCCACCTTGCCGTCGCTGGGCGACACCTCGGAACTGACAGCCGGTGCGGAAAGGCGCCTCGGCGACCGGATTGCCAGCAGCATTTACCGTGACCCGGATTACCTGGACGATCCGGTGTTGGGCGACTACCTGCAAAGCATCTGGCAGCCGCTGATGGCGGCGGCGCGTGCGCGGGGTGAGCTTGGCGCTGAACTGGAGGAGCGTTTTGCGTGGGACATCATGCTGATACGCAACCGCACCATCAACGCCTTCGCCTTGCCGGGGGGTTATCTGGGTGTTCATCTGGGATTGATCAGCGTGGTTAATACCCGGGACGAGCTGGCCTCGGTGCTGGCGCACGAGTTGAGTCACGTGACGCAGCGCCACATTTCCCGACTGATGAGCAAACAAAGCCAGCAGATGCCGTGGCTGGTCGCGGCCATGATTCTGGGTGCGATGGCTGCCAGCAAAAACCCCGAAGCCGCCAACGCTGCCATCGCGGGGGGGCAGGCGTTGGCGGTGCAAAATCAGCTCAATTTCTCGCGCGAGATGGAACGCGAGGCGGATCGGGTCGGTTTCGGCGTGATGGCCGACGCAGGTTTTGACAAGCAGGGTTTTGCCAGCATGTTTGACAAGCTGCAGCAGGCCTCGCGGCTCAATGACAATGGCTCCTATCCATACTTGCGCAGCCACCCGCTCACCACCGAGCGTATTGCCGACGTCACGGGCAGGCTGCAGCTGGAAGGGGGCACTTCTGCGGCGCTTCCGGCTGCCGCCGGTGGGGAGGCCGGTAGCGCGCGCATGATCCACGCGATGATGGCCGCGCGGGCGCGCGTGCTGGGCGACACCAGTGTCGATGCCTTGCGCCTGCTGGTGGCTGATGCGCAGCGCGTCGCGCCGCCTGGCGCCGCGGCAGTGACGCCACGGGATGCCGGCGCCCTGTATGCCGGCACCCTGGCGGCTACCCAACTGCGCAACTACGC
>JBKJZS010000259.1:0-9028 GCA_046714915.1 Polaromonas sp.
CCACGAGACTGCTGGCCGCGCGCCGCGCCCTCAAAGCGGTTGTCGCGTGGACCATCGCGCCTGGGCGGCGCGTCGCCCAGCTTCATGGTCAGGCCAATGCGCTTGCGGGCCACGTCCACCTCGGTCACACGCACCGTGACGATGTCGCCGGTTTTCACCACCTCGCGCGCGTCGTTGACAAACTTGTTGGCGAGCTGGCTCACATGCACCAGGCCATCCTGGTGCACACCAATGTCGACGAACGCGCCAAAGGCCGCGACATTGCTAACCGTGCCTTCCAGCGTCATGCCTTCCTTCAAATCCTTGATGTCTTCCACGCCGTCGTTAAAACGGGCCACCTTGAAATCCGGGCGCGGGTCGCGGCCCGGTTTTTCCAGCTCCGCAATGATGTCCTTGACGGTAATCACGCCAAACTGTTCGTTGGCAAACAGCTCGGACTTGAGCGTCTTGAGCATTTCGGCGCGGCCCATGAGTTCGGCCACCGGTTTGCCGGTGTGCGCCATGATTTTCTCGATCACCGGGTAGGTCTCGGGGTGCACGCCGGTCATGTCCAAAGGGTTGCTGCTGGCGCGCAAGCGCAAAAAGCCAGCGCTTTGCTCAAAAGTTTTGGCCCCCAGGCCGGTCACCTTGAGCAAGTCGGCTCTGGAGGAAAAAGCGCCGTTGGCATCGCGCCAGCGCACCACCGCCTTGGCGACGGTCTGGCTCAGGCCCGACACGCGCGCCAGCAGCGGCACACTGGCGGTGTTCAGGTCCACGCCGACACTGTTGACGCAGTCTTCAACCACGGTGTCCAGGCTGCGCGCCAGGTCGCTCTGGTTCACGTCGTGCTGGTACTGGCCGACGCCAATCGACTTGGGGTCGATCTTGACGAGTTCGGCCAGTGGGTCTTGCAGGCGTCGCGCAATGCTGGCGGCACCACGCAGGCTCACATCGACATCGGGCATTTCCTGGCTGGCAAATTCGCTGGCTGAGTAGACCGAGGCCCCGGCTTCGCTAACCACAATGCGCTGCATGCCATCGATTCGTTTCATCAGGTCGGCCGCCAGCTTGTCTGTTTCGCGGCTGGCCGTGCCGTTGCCGATGGCGATCAGATTCACGCCGTGTTTTTCGGAGAGCTTGGCCAAGGTGTGCAGCGAGCCGTCCCAGTCCTTCCGCGGTTCGTGCGGGAAAACGGTGGAGGTTTCCACGAGCTTGCCCGTGGCATCGACCACCGCCACTTTCACGCCGGTGCGTATGCCCGGGTCCAGGCCCATGACCACGCGCGGACCCGCTGGAGCTGCCAGCAGCAAATCACGCAGGTTGTCGGCAAACACCTTGATCGCAACCTTCTCGGCCTGTTCGCGCAGACGACCGAACAAATCGCGTTCTATCGACAGGCTGAGCTTGACGCGCCAGGTCCAGGCCACACATTTGCGAATCAAATCATCGGCCGCCCTGCCCTTGTGGCTCCAGCCTAGATGGAGCGCAATTTTTCCCTCAGCGATGCTGGGTTGGCCGGCTTCAGGCGGAATCGGCAAGACCAGCTTGGCATCCAGAATCTCAAGACCACGCCCGCGAAACACCGCCAGTGCCCGGTGCGACGGCACGCGCCCAATCGGCTCGTCGTAGTCGAAGTAGTCGCGGAACTTGGCGTGGTCGATGTTGTTCTCGTCCTTGCCGGTGACCAGTTTGGACGAAAACAGCCCTTCGCTCCACAACCACTGGCGCAGCGACTGCAGCAGCGCCGCGTCTTCGGCCCAGCGTTCGCTCAAAATGTCACGCACGCCATCAAGCACGGCCTGCACCGTCGTGAAGTCGTCACCGAGTTCGCTTTTTTCGGCTTTAACAAAGGCCACTGCTTCCTCGAGCGGCACCAGCGTCGGGTCGGCAAACAACTTGTCGGCCAGTGGCTCAATGCCGGCCTCGCGCGCCATTTGCCCTTTGGTGCGGCGTTTCTGCTTGAAGGGAAGGTATAAGTCTTCGAGCTCCTGCTTGGTCGGCGCTGCGTCAATGGCGGCACGCAGCTCTGGCGTCAGTTTTCCCTGCTCTTCAATGCTTTTGAGCACCGCTTCGCGCCGCTCCTGCAACTCGCGCAGGTAGCCCAGGCGAAAGTCCAGTTCGCGCAGCTGGATATCGTCCAGCCCGCCAGTGACCTCCTTGCGGTAACGCGCAATAAAAGGCACGGTGGCGCCCCCGTCGAGCAGCTCGACCGCCGTTTTAACCTGATGTTCCTGGACCCGGATTTCTGCCGCGATCTGACGGATGATTTTTTGCATATTCCTGAAATTGCGCTAAGACAAGGTGGGCGAGTGTGCCACACACGGAGCGGTTGACACGCAAGGGAAAATCCGCTTCAAACGCGACTGTACGCGCGGGAACTTAATTACCCCCTGGAGAGCCGTGGCGCCGCCAAAAACGATGTCATGCGTGAGCGGCAGCCTGCGGTGCGCGTTCTGACGCTTTCTGAGTGTGTACCGTGCTTCAGTGGCCCCAGCCCGTTCCCGGGTGACCCATCAAAGTGGCGGAGGCGTTTGCAGCTGCAGGCAAGGAAAGCCGGACACGGGTGCCGGCACCGGCTTTGCTTGAAATCAGCAGCTCGCCACCCAGGGCCTGCGCACGCCGACGCATGCCTTCCAGCCCTTTGCCAGCCCCCCGACCGCCGTCTTTGCTGGTGGTGATGCCCTGACCGTTGTCACGCACTTCCATCAGCAGACGCTTGGTTTCAGGCACAAAGCGGCAAATCACCTTCACCGCAGAGGCATTGGCGTGGCGCATGACGTTGGCCAGGCACTCCTGAGCAATACGGAGCACCTGCTGTGCCTGCACGCCACGCACGGCTTCCAGCTCATCGCAGATCTCCACCTTCCACGCCATGCGGATGCCCAGCTTGTCCAGTGAGTGCTGCACCCGGTAACGCAAACGGCCCAGCGCTTCAAGCACGTTGTCATCAACGCTGTCGATGCCATCTACCGTCATCTTCAAATCGACCAGGCATTGCTCCAGCGCCAGCGCCACGGCCTTCTGTTGGGGCGCGCGACTGTCCAGCGACGACAAAATATTGACGATCTGCGACCCCACGCCGTCGTGCAGATCCTGTGCAATCCGGCGGCGCTCAATGGCCACCGCCGAGGCGGCGACCTCCTGATCGTGCCCAAATCCAGTGACAGACTTGAAGCCAGTCATTGACTCAAAGCCGGCGATGCTGTGAGAATCGGCCGACGAGATGGACTGCGGGTTGGAAGGCCCCACACGGTGAGACACCAAGTGCCACACTACCAGCAAAAAAGCGGCATAGAAGATCTGCCACAGCGTGGCGATAACTTCTGCCTCGGGAGCCAGAAAAACGTGATCGATGGAAATTCCAAGTCCAACAATGCTGCCGGCCAGTGCCAGCCAGCACTTGTAACTTCGGTTCAGGTATACCCGGTGGGCCACTGCCAGCGTTAGAAGGATGCCCGACCACAGGTTGATTGCGATCCAGATCTGGTGAGCCTGGGTTTGAGCGCTACTGCCCCAATGGCTCCAGTACAGTGCTGCGCTGCCTACCACCGCCTGGACAGCGAGGATCAAGTAAATCTCGGTGGTGATCACGCCGGCAACGGTCAGCAGGAAAAACCCGACGCTGATGAGCAGCAGCTGAAGGCCGACATGAGTGACATAGGCGGCTTGCTGGGGGCTGCCAACGTAAATGACAGCGGTACTGACCACCAAATGACTCAGCCACATCAGCGCCGCCACACTCAAAGCGACATCCACGGGGTTGCGATGTCGCAGCCATACGCCCCAGGAAGCCCATAGCGCCAACAAAGCCAGCACCAAGCCCACCGCGGTACCTGCGAGAGACAGGCCGTGATGTGCCGCAGCGAACACGGCGCGCTTTACAAGAGGCCGCGACGGGCCGCATAGCTGACGGCCTGCGCCCGGCTGCGGACTTGCAGCTTGCGGTAAATGTTTTTGATGTGGGTGTTAACCGTCTGGCAACTGATCATCAGCCGCGAACCAATCTCACTGCTGGTATAGCCAGACGCGACCATCTTCAGGACTTCTTTTTCACGCGCAGAGAGCTTGTCATTGGGCTGGACGGCGGGGGGAGGATGGCTCGCTTCCTGCGTGTGCTCCAGCTTGTGCAGCAGCCGCCGCGCCAGAGAGGGGGTGATCGAGGCGCCGCCATTGACGACTTGAAGCACGGCCTGGGGAAAGTTGCCAAACCAGGAATTCTTGACAAGGTAGCCCGTGGCACCCATCTCAAACGCGTGTAGCGCGTGATGCTCGTCTTCCATGGCCGAGATCACCACAGCCTCGGCCCGGGGGCGCACGGTTTTCATGTGGTCGATCAGATCAAAGCCACTGCCGTCGCCCAGATTGAGGTCGACCAGCATGACGTCGAACTCATGCTGGGAAATCAATCGGCGCCCCTCGCGCATGCTGCTTCCTTGCGCCACCAGGTCGGTGCGCAGGTCGCTCATCAGCTCATGAGAAATGACATTGCGCATGTTGGCGTCGTCGTCGATCAACAGGACTCTCACCGGCTTGCCCGGTTGTCCCGCCAGAAAATCAGGCCAAAGCGACGGTTCGGTTTCGTGTGCTGGATGCGCGCTCTGGGAGCGCCCGCCGTATACACCGTGAGGCGTGGGTGACAGCGTGGACTCGGTGCCGATAGCGTTTTGCATACATCCCTCTCTTTTTCAGCATGTTGGCTAACATTAATTGCCTTCGCCGCAAATGCATCATGAACACATTTTGTCACACCCGTGATATGTACACAATTAATTTGGGTAGGAATAATGCCCGTATTAGTGTGATCTTTTTCCCTCTCTGGGGACAAATATGTAATAATACTGTTACATTCGATTGAGAATTGCTGGCAAGTTGCTACTTTTTCTATTACGTTTGATGCGAATAATTACTGACTAATTTTGATTACCAGTGCAGTTTGTAATTTGATAGCAAGCCGCACCATGTGAAGCGGATTGCAGCGGTTGGTCGCTGAAGCGCCTGGGACAGCAAATCCCACAAAACGCCTAGCTTGTTTTGGCGATTGCCGCACACCCTGGTGACCACCATACTTCCCCAGTGAACGCCGAAATGGCTGATGAAGCGCGCCTGTCGCCGTTGCAGTTCGCGACGCCCGGGCTGCGTGGCGAACCTGCCGCGGCCCGTTGCCTCATCCTTAATTGCTGCTGCGCGCCGCGCAGGGCGGCGACATTCACGTCCGGATCGAGCTGGGTTTTGAATGCGTCGTGCTACTGACCTGCCCCCTGGCGCAACTACGCCAGCCCAACACCCCGTTAGTTGGGGCGCCGCACACCGTCAGGCACCCAAAACCGCGCCTTTTTGCCATCGCGGTTTTTTTACATGAAGGGCATGTACAGGATCATCCGGCGCCTGCGTCATCGGCACTTGCTGCAATAGCGGAAACCAGTATGGGCTTGAATTCGCCTTGCTCTTCAAGGCTTGCGCGGCCGACCCCGGGCCG
Source organism: Polaromonas sp. (assembly GCA_046714915.1). Lineage (GTDB taxonomy): Bacteria > Pseudomonadota > Gammaproteobacteria > Burkholderiales > Burkholderiaceae_C > Polaromonas. The sequence goes on from JBKJZS010000259.1 coordinate 5,456, forward strand.
GCCAAAGTCCGCTACCATCTCCACCTTCGATCCCCTCCCCCTCACCCCTCAAACCGGCAGACAGGAGTTCCATGGCAGTCGAACAGGGCAGCGAGCTGGTCAAGGTCGTGGTTTTGCTGGCCGCCGGTGTGTTGGCCGTGCCTCTTTTCAAGCGCCTGGGGCTCGGGTCCGTGCTGGGTTATCTGGCCGCAGGGTTGGCCATCGGTCCCTTTGGCCTGGGCTTTTTCAGCGAGGCCGGGACAATTTTGCATGTGGCTGAGCTCGGCGTCGTGATGTTCCTGTTCGTCATCGGCCTGGAGATGCAGCCGACCCGGCTGTGGACCTTGCGCCGAGAAATTTTTGGCCTCGGCCTGACGCAGGTGGTGGTCTGTGGCGCGCTGCTCACGGCGCTGGGGGTGCTGGCCGGACTGAAGCCGGTGGTGGCTTTTATCGCTGCCATGGGTTTTGTGCTCTCATCCACGGCCATGGTGATGCAACTGCTTGACGAGCGCGGCGACACCTCGACGCCGCGCGGCCAGCGCATGGTGTCCATCCTGCTGCTGGAGGACCTGGCCATCGTGCCGCTACTGGCCATGGTGGCCTTTCTGGCTCCTGAGCCGGCCGGAGGCGCAGGGATGTCGCGCTGGGTCGCCATCGGTGCGGCGCTGGCGGCCATCATCGGCCTGGTGGGCGTGAGCCGCTGGCTGCTCAATCCGCTGTTTAGCGTGCTCGCCCGCGCCAAAGCGCGTGAAGTGATGACGGCCGCGGCGCTGCTGGTGGTTTTGGGCGCTGCCCTGGCCATGCAATGGGGCGGCTTGTCGATGGCCATGGGCGCGTTTGCCGCCGGGGTGATGCTTTCGGAGTCGACTTTCCGGCATCAGCTGGAAGCCGATATCGAGCCCTTTCGGGGCATCTTGCTGGGCCTGTTTTTTATCGGCGTGGGCATGTCGCTGGACCTCAAGCTGGTGCTGGCCGACTGGCCGCTCATTCTCGGCGGCGTGCTGGCCTATATGGCGCTCAAAGGGGTCGGCATTTACGCCGTGGCACGCCTGACGCGCTCGAGTCATGCCGACGCCTTGCAGCGTGCAGCCCTGATGGCACAGGGCGGGGAATTCGCCTTTGTGCTGTATTCGGCGGCGGCTGCCGCCGGCATTGTCGAGGCCAGCGTCAATGCCGTGTTGACGGCCACCATCATCATTTCGATGGCCTTGACGCCGCTGGCCGTGTTCGCGTTGCGCTGGCTGAGGCCGGAGCAGTCCGGTCAGGACATGGAAGGCGTGGAGAATGTGGAAGCGGCGCGGGGCCTGAAGGGCAGCGTGCTCATCATTGGATTTGGCCGCTTTGGCCAGATCGCCAGCCAGTCCCTGCTGGCACGTGGCATTGACATCGCGATCATCGAGAACGACACCGACATGATCCGCGCGGCAGGCCAGTTTGGCTTTAAGGTCTACTACGGCGACGGCACCCGCCTGGACGTGCTGCACGCCAGCGGCGCCGGGCACGCGCGGGCCGTTTTGGTCTGTGTGGACAAAAAAGAAGCCACCAGCTGCATCGTGGCCCTCGTCAAGCAAACGTTCCCGCTGACGCCTGTGCTGGCCCGTGCGTATGACCGCCAGCATGCGATTGAGCTGATCAAGCACGGCGTCGACTACCAACTGCGCGAAACCTTCGAGTCGGCCCTGGCCTTCAGCAGCGCTGCGCTCAGGCAGCTGGGGATTCCCGATGCCGAGGTTGCGGAAGTTGCTGAAGACATACGCCGCCGCGATGCCGAACGCCTGCAGTTGCAATTGGTCGGTGACATCAGCAGCGGCGCCGACCTGATGCACGGTGGGCGCTGGACCCCAACGCCGCTGACCCGGCCCAAGCGAATCGCCCAGGCGCTGAATGTGGAAGCGGCAGAGGCGATGGACCCGGCCGCGCACGATGCAGCAGAGGGACCGGCCGAGTCAGAAGCCGAAGTTAAAAACACCTGATCAGTCGAGCTGGCCGATTTGTCGTTGCGGGATGGACGCTGCCGACAGGCATTTTTCCTACAGACAGGGCGGTCGCCCGGCACCATGATGGGGTCTTCATTTCCTGGAGCCGAGCATGCGTATCCGAACCATTGTGCTGATTGTGTCCATTGTGCTGATGGCCAGCTTTGCAGCATTGAACGTGGACGAGTTCAGCCGGCCGTCCTTGCTGAGCCTGGGCTTCACCACCGTGCAGGTGCCGCTGGGCCTGGTCATGCTGGTGCTGCTGGTTGCGGTGCTGCTTGTGTTTCTGGCAACGACGCTTTACATCCAGAGTGCCCATCTGCTTGAAACCCGCCACTACGCACGCGAGCTGAGCACCCAGCGCGAACTCGCCGACAAGGCCGAAGCCTCGCGTTTTACCGAACTGCGTCAGTACCTGGAAGCGCAGGCCCTGAGTGTCCAGCAGCGCGAAGCCGCGCAGGCCACCGTGCTGGCTGAACGGCTGGCGCAAACCCAACAGGCGTTGACCAGCAAAATCGATCAGTCCGGCAACACGCTGGCCGCCTACATTGGTGAACTGGAAGACCGCATGGAACGCCGCGACGGCGTTAGCAAACCGACCGTGCGCGTGGATGCACCGATGCTTTAAAGCCGGCTGCATCTTGCATGCAAGGGTGTAAGAACAGGCCTGGCCGTGCGACCAATGGAAGGTGATCTTCAAAAGGACTCGGTCATGCTTCAATTTGCTCCTGAATTGATAGCTGTTTTCACTTTATTGACGGGGTCTGCAGGAACTTTTGGCTTTACAAACCAGTGTTCTGCGAGTTCTGGCCCCCAGATCACGCCGGTGCTGGAGTTGTACACGTCTGAAGGCTGCAGCTCCTGCCCGCCGGCCGACAAGTGGGTCTCGACCCTGAAAGGCAAAGACATCGTGGTGCAGGCTTTCCACGTCGGCTACTGGGACTACATCGGCTGGGTGGACCGATTTGCCGCACCTGCCTACACCAGCCGGCAACGGGAGATTGCCAGCAAAAACAGGCTGCGTAGCATTTATACGCCGCAAGTGGTGCTCAACGGCCGCGACTGGCCTCAATGGAGCGGCGCGGAGTCACGCATCAGCGGTGCCCGGGATGTGGCGCGCGTCCACATTGCCTTGAAACGGCTGGCAGACGACCAGTTTGAGGCGACCGTGGTGCCAGTCGGCCTGACCGATGCCGCCACGAGCTGGTCGGCTTACTGGACCGTGACGGAACACGGCCATAATTCCAAGGTAAAGGCTGGAGAAAATGCCGGTGAGTTCCTGAAACACGATTTCGTGGTGCGCCAGTACACCCAGGCCGGTGACTACAAGTCCGCTGATGCCAGTCCGAAAAAGCTCAGCTTACGCAGCATCGCGGCGACACCTGACCACGCCCGGCAAGTCAATCTGGTGGTGTTTGATCCGCAAAGCGGCAAGACGCTGCAGGCGCTGAGCCTGCAATGCCAGGGCTGAGCCCCCATTCCATCCAGCAAAGGCAGCGCGCCGTCCCGGCGCGCGTGGGTTCCGGCGCGCGAGTGACGCTCTCGCTTCAGCCCGCTTGAGGCGGGCCGACGCGCGCGTCCTTCATGCCTCGCGCAGCGCCCTTTTCAATTCAATGCC
>JBKJZS010000260.1:0-3118 GCA_046714915.1 Polaromonas sp.
ATTTGGTGTTGTGTCTGATCTCGGGAGGCGGTTCGGCTTTGCTGACGCTGCCGGCCGAAGGCTTGAGCCTGGCGGACAAGCAGCGGATCAACCAAGCCCTGCTCAACAGTGGCGCCAATATCGGCGAGATGAATTGCGTGCGCAAGCACCTGTCGCGAATCAAGGGCGGGCGACTGGCCGCGGCCTGCGCACCGGCCCGGGTGGTGACGCTGGCTATCAGCGATGTCCCCGGCGACGACCCATCCGTCATCGCCAGCGGCCCGACCGTGCCTGACGCGAGCAGCTGCGCTGACGCGCTGGCCATTCTCAAGCGCTACGGCATCGAATTGCCGCTCGCATTGGCGCAGCAGCTGGCCCGGGGTGATCTGGAAACGCCCAAGCCGGGCGATGCCGCTTTTGCAGGTCATGTAATTCACCTGATCGCGACACCCCAGCAATCGCTGGAAGCTGCCGCTGCGGCAGCCCGCGCGCTGGGGGTGGACGCGCATATTCTCAGCGACGAAATGGAAGGTGAGTCGCGCGAAGTCGGCAAGGTGCATGCGGCGCTGGCGCGCGCCGTGGCGCTGAGGGGCCAGCCTTTCAAAAAACCCTGTGTGATTTTGAGCGGTGGCGAGACTACCGTCACTGTGCGGCCCTTGCAACCCGGAATCGAAAAAGGACGTGGCGGCCGCGCTGGTGAGTTTTGCCTGGGGCTGGCGCTGGCGCTGCAGGGACAGACCGGCGTTTACGCGCTGGCGGCCGATACGGACGGTATCGACGGCGTTGAGGACAATGCCGGCGCCTATGTGGCGCCCGACACCCTGCAGCGTGCACAGGCCTTGGGCATGAAGGTCGACGCTTATCTGGATCGCAATGATGCCTATGGTTACTTCGAGCCACTCGGCGATCTGGTTGTCACGGGGCCGACCCACACCAACGTCAACGACTTTCGAGCGCTATTGATTTTATAGCTTCTAACGCCCGTCAGATAAGGGCTGAGGCAAGAAAAGTCTGTCATTCCGGACTCGATCCGGGATCCATGCCTCAGTCACCAGGCGTCCGGGTTCAGGTGGCATGGATTGCGGTTCAGGCTCGCAATGACAACCGCAGAGGATGGCGGTCATGCCGACAACGCCCGTCGCTTACTCGCAGAGCCGGCGAATCTCTGGCGGGATCGGCAAGGCCCGGATCGCTTCCGGGTTGTCGGCGCGGCGCCCTGCGAAGATGCGGACTTCATCGCATTCCATGATGAGATCCGCCGCCCGCATGATCCGGTGGTGCTGCATAAAACTTTTTGCCCGCCATTCGGGGATGGACGTGTGAATGTCCAGCGTGTCGCCGTAGGTGGCGGTGCGCAGAAAGCGCGAATGGGTGTCCACCAGCGGCGTGCCGATCACGCCCAGTGTTTTCTCGGTCTCCTGCCACGAGGGAACTCCTCGCTGCACAAAGTAGTGGCGTGAGGCGGCGTCTATCCAGCGAAAGAAATTGGGAAACCAGACGATGCGCGCAGGGTCGCAGTCGCCGAACTCGACCCGCACGGTGTAGATGACGGCCCGCGCGGCGGGTGCTGGGGTGGTTGTGGTGCTCTGTGCCATTGATACTTTGATGTTACCCGCCCGGATCATCGCGCCGAAACGGATGCCCCTTGTCCGCGTCAACCGATGCGGTGCGCAGGCACTCTGACACGCTGCGCATCCTGGAGCTGCTGCAGCGCGAAGACCGGCTGCGCCTGACCACCGAACACTTCATGGTGCCGCCGCGCCTATCGTCAAGGGCACTGACTTGGGCGTAGTGATGCCAGCATTGTCTTTGCGGGATCGATCCGCAATCCATGGATCCCGGATCAGGTCCGGGATGACAAACCGGGGGGCAAGGGCTTAACTGAACGTATGGATCAGGTCCGGGGCAGGCTCCTCGAAGTCGAGTCCATTTGCGCGTACACGATCCATGGGTTCTACCTATCTATGAGCCGACGCAAGGTTACAAGTGAATTTTGATTTTCACGTCCGCATGACACCCCACGGTTGCATATTCTGTTCGAAACAATCGGAACCACCAGGGCTAATTGAGGCTCGTCCCGCACCTGCCCACAGCGGCGCTCCGATCAGAAATCGACGGGGGTCACAGGGCGGGCGTGGCACAAGCCTTGCCGCAAGCGGACGAATTACCCGGCCCAGGCGAAGGGCGCAAAGAACCCACTGCGCGTGCCGGTCGCATCGTCCCAGTCGATCCCGAAAACGTGAAAGCTGCTGCGAGTTGCTTTGGCCAGAGACAGCCGGCTGTTCACGGGATGCGCGGTGTTGTCCACGCAGATAGCCTGGCCGGGCGCTACGGCACTCGGAATTCCCTCGCAGGCTTGGTCGAGCAACTCACCAGCCCGCATCGAGCGATTCAGCCCGTCGGCCTCGAATCGAATCGGCCGCCGCTCGACGCCGGCGAGGCGGCCGACGAGCGGTGCGAGCGCGGCCATCGGGCCACCCGCCGACCCGGTGGCGATGGCACTGATCGCCTCGACCTGCTGATCTGTAGCGGCTTCGTCGACGATGAGCCCGACCGTTATGTTGCCGTCGCCCATCGCGCCTGGCGAATGCATCATGACGACGAACGATAAGCCGTCGAGTTTGACGCCGTCCTTCGCGCCCTTGTCGATGCACATCGTGACGGCAGCCTTGCAGTTACCTTCGGTCGGCCGCGCTGTGAGGTTGGAGGTGATGCAGGGGCAGAGAAATGCGCAATTGCATGTCTCCATGTATTGACCGGTGATTTGCCAGGTAGACATCGCGATACTCCTTGAAAAATGGTGCCGGTTCGGGAACCCGCGTGGAGTGAGCTGGCCCGCTGCCATCGGGACTGAACTGAGAAATGGTATGCCGATGTTTGAGCGTTCGCAATGTCATTTCTTGGCAATGCTTGCAACGTGGGCATTGCCAACTAACCCAACCCCATCGATTTCGAAGCCAGCCCGCTTGACAGCCCGCAGACACACGCAGACCATTGGGGAAAGTGCACGGTCGAAACGCGACGCTCGCTGTCGCGTCGGCTAAGTCGTGAACTGGCGAAGGGCGGTGATCGATGCGACAGCAGGAGCCTGATTCGGCGGGCAAGGCGCCACAAGGCCTAAGCACGCTGCTTGCCCAGC
>JBKJZS010000261.1:0-1412 GCA_046714915.1 Polaromonas sp.
CTGATTTTTCCGGCGGCGGTGACCTCTTTGACGAGGCGAATCATGTGTTCCAGCGGGGTGTCGGCCGGACGCAGCACATCGAGTTCCTGCTGCGCGAAGTAGCCGATGTTCAGGCCCTTGCCCTCTAGCATGTCGCCACTGATCGGAGCGAGGGCGCGCGCAATGGTTTTGACCAGCGTTGACTTGCCCTGGCCGTTGGCGCCCAGAATGCCGATGCGCTGGCCGGCCAGCACCGACTTGCTGACGTTTTGCACGATGACGGTGGGCGCTGTGCCCTCGGGTGCATCCGCCGGTGGTGGGTAGCCGAAATAGGCGTTCTGCATCGACAGCATGGGGTTGGGCAGATTCGCCGGTTCCTTGAACTCGAAGGTGAAATCGGCTTCGGCCAGCAGCGGCGCGATTTTTTCCATGCGGTCCAGCGCCTTGACGCGGCTTTGCGCCTGCTTGGCCTTGCTGGCCTTGGCCTTGAAGCGGGCAATGAACTTTTGCAGGTGAGCGATCTTGTCCTGCTGCTTGGAATACGCGCCCTGCTGCAGCGCCATCTGCTCGGCGCGCAGGTCTTCAAACTTGCTGTAATTGCCGCCGTAGCGCGTGAGTTTGGCGCTTTCAATGTGCACGGTGACATCGGTCACCGCATCGAGAAACTCGCGGTCATGGCTGATGACCAGCATGGTGCCCGGGTAACGCTTGAGCCAGGCTTCCAGCCAGACCAGTGCGTCCAGGTCCAGGTGGTTGGTCGGTTCGTCAAGCAGCAGCAGGTCCGACGGGCACATCAGCGCGCGCGCCAGTTGCAGGCGCATGCGCCAGCCGCCGGAAAAGCTGTTGACGGGATTCTCAAGTTCGCTGACCTTGAAGCCCAGTCCCAGAATCAAGGCCTGCGCCCGCGCCTGCGCATCGTGCGCGCCCGCGTCGTAGAGGTCCATGTAGGCATGGGCCATGCGGTCGCCGTCGCCGCTGGCCTCTGACGCGTCCACTTCGGCCTGCGCAGCCAGCAGCACCACGTCGCCTTCGACGACATAGCTGGTGGCGCTTTGCTCGGTCTCTGGCATGTCCTGCGCAACCTGCGCCATTTTCCACTGTTGGGGAATAGAAAACTCGCCGCCGTCTTCATGCAGCGTGCCGTTGAGCATGGCAAACAGCGAGGACTTGCCCGCGCCATTGCGGCCTACCAGCCCGATTTTTTCACCGGGGTTGAGGCTGACAGACGCGCTGTCGAGAATCACTTTGGCGCCGCGACGCAGCACCACGTTTTTAAGGGTAATCATTTAAAACAGACAAACTCGGGAAATGAATGGCCATGAGGGCCAGGGACGCAGGTTTCAGGCCAATTGCTGGCGCGTAAGCAGTAAAACCTGGTCAGCGCCTGCGCTGGTCTCGAACCACAGGGGTTCAAGCTCGGGAAAGGCGCGTTC
>JBKJZS010000262.1:0-3439 GCA_046714915.1 Polaromonas sp.
GAACTTCTCCGACCACAGGCCGGCGATCAGCCCCAAAGCGCCCAACAAAGCCGCCCCGAGCACCGCGAACACCACAATCCACAGCGGCGCAACAAAACTGGGCTGGCCGAAATAGACGGTGACCACAAACACGCCGAGACCGACGGCCAGGCCACGCGCAATCGACGAACCGACATAGGCAAAAAACCAGTGCCAGTGCGACAGCGGGCTGAGCAGCACAAATACCAGACTGCCCATGATCTTGCTTTGTATGATCGAGGAGGAGCTGTTGGCAAATGCGTTTTGCAGCACACTCATCATGACCAGGCCGGGGACCAGAAAAGCGGTGTAACTGACGGTGCCGTAAACCTTGACCTGGTCTTGCAGCACATGGCCGAAAATCAGCATGTACATGACGGCGGTGAGCACGGGCGCGCCAACGGTCTGAAAGCCGACTTTCCAGAAACGCAAAATTTCCTTGTAGAAAAGGGTTTGCCAGCCGGTCAAGATAGTGCCCCCAGGCTTTTCACTGCGTGTAATGCGCTGCCCCCCAAGGGGGCCGTTTTTTCCTTCGGACGGCCCGGTGGAAAAATTGCCCCCCCGCTTGTGATCGCGACTGCCGCCAGCGCTTTCCGGCATCTGATGGCGCTCATGCGGACACTCCGATTTTTTCAGCCATCACCTCAAGAAATACATCTTCCAGATCGGCCTTGCGGATTTCGACATCTTCCGCCACCAGCCCGGCCTCGCGGATGGCGCTGAGGTATTGCTCGATCTCATGCGCATTGTGCGCAGGCAGCTGCACAATCCGGCCGGTGATCCGCGCCTTTTTGGCCAGCGCCTGGGGAAGTTCGCTGTCAAGTTTGAATCGAAGCACATTCGAGGAGGCGGACTTCAGCAATTCGGAGGTCTGCGCCAATGCCACCATGCGCCCCTGCTTGAGCATGGCGATGCGACTGCACAAGGCCTCGGCTTCTTCAAGGTAGTGGGTCGTTAACAGCACCGTACTGCCTTGCTTGTTGAGTTTGGCGATAAATTGCCACAAGGTCTGGCGCAACTCGACATCGACTCCAGCGGTCGGCTCGTCCAGCACGATGACCTGGGGCTTATGGACCAGCGCCTGCGCTACGAGCACCCGGCGCTTCATGCCACCCGACAGCTGCCGCATATTGGCATGGGCCTTGTTGGCCAGGCCCAGGCTGGCCAGCAGTTCATCGATCCAGTCGTCATTGTTTTTGACACCAAAATAACCGGACTGGATGCGAAGCGCCTCGTGCACCGTGAAAAACGGGTCGAACACCAGCTCCTGCGGTACCACGCCCAGTTTGCGGCGTGCACTGGCGTAATCGCGCACCACATCGCTGCCGTGCACCTTCACGGTACCGCCAGTGGCGCGTGAAAGTCCGGCGAGAATGCTTATCAGGGTGGTCTTCCCCGCCCCATTGGGTCCGAGCAGGCCAAAGAACTCACCCGGCTGAATGTCAAAGCTCACATTGTCGAGTGCCCGGACCCCGGGACCGGATCGGCTGCTTGTGCTGTGGTAATTTTTGGAGACGGACTGGAAGGAAATGGCTGGCATGAGCCGGCTATTTTAAGGTCTCAGGCTGCACATCTGTCCGGCGCAGCCTGGATAAGGGCATTTGGCCGGGGTGAACTCTGTAGCCATCGGCGCGCGGACGGCTCAGGCGACGGCCGGCAGCAGCACTTCCACGCCGTACAGGCCAGCGAGCTGGCGCAGGCGTTGTGGCAGACCTTGCACGGAAAACGTCTTGCCGGCGGCCAGGACCTCACGGCGGCACGCCAACAACACCGACAGCGCCGACGAATCAAATTCTTCCAGGGCGCTTGCGTCGGCCACCACAAAATCACCCGCCTGTTCGGCCAGCGCTGCTTTGAGGGCCAGTACCGCCGGCGCTGCGGTATCGTGGGTCAAATGGACCGGGAGCATCAGCACTGCGGCACCCGGGCTCAGGACTTTTTGTCGCCGTTGTTGGACTTGTTGCGCAGCGCCAGCGCGGCGATCAGGCCATCGATGCCTTTGGCGGAAATTTCCTGCGCGAACTGGGTGCGGTAGGTTTCCACCAGCCAGATCCCCAGCACGTTAAGGTCATAAATTTTCCAGCCGGTCGCGGTTTTTTCCATCCGGTAATCGAGCTGGACCGGGTCGCCACGGCCCAGCACCTCGGTGCGCACCTGCACTTCGGTGTCAGCCGGCGCCGCACGCAGCGGTTTGACGCTGACGCTCTGGTCTTTGACCTGGGACAGTGCACCGGAATACGTGCGGACCAGCAGGGTTTTGAACTCGTCCTGCAAACGCTTTTGCTGCTCGGGCGTGGCCTGGCGCCAGTTCCGGCCCACAGCCGCGGCCGTCATCCGTGTGAAATTCACGTGGGGCATGACCTTACCGTCCACCAGCGCGATGATTTTCCCCACATCGCCGGCCTGAATCGCCTTGTCGGCCTTGATGGCGTCCAGCACCTCGGTGGAGGTACGTTTGATCAAGGCGTCCGGCGCTTCCTCGGCGGCACCCACCCAGGAGGCAGCGCCCAGCAAGGCCAGCGTCAGGGACGCGCCAACAACATGGCTAAAAATTCGACGGTTCATGGTGTCCTTTCGGGTCGTAACAAATGCCTGCCGGATCGAGCCAAAATGCAGTTGATGCGCTGCTGACCGGCAAGTAGTTGATTTGACAGTATTTTTCCTGCGCAAGTTCACGCCAGTCGATGAAGTTTTGGCGCTGACTTGTAAAGGTTCTTTACCTGGCAGGCGCCGGCGCCGGCGTTTCAGGCAGGTCATAACGTTCTTCAGCATCGCCATTGTTGTCAAAAACGACGCCACGACGCTGCAAATAAATGTCGCGCGTGAAACTGTATTTGTCCAGCGCGGCCTGGTCGAGCACATCACCGGCGCGCAGCAGGCTGGCGCGGAGATCCACCGCCCGCAGAAGATACAGCGCATTGCGGCTGGACAGAGGGTCTATTTGCATCAACAAGTCGCCTTGGGCGTCAACCACCAGCGCGGCAGCGTCGCGCACCGTGGACGGACCCAGTACCGGCAGCACCAGATAGGGACCGGTTGCCACGCCCCAGTGACCCAGGGTCTTGCCGAAATTTTCGCGGTGCCGTTCAATGCCCATTTCAGTGGCCCAATCGAGCACACCGCCGAGGCCAAACACGGTGTTGACGCTGAAGCGCATCAAGCTTTCGCCGGCCGCTTGCGGCTTAAGCTGCAGCACGTTGTTGACGAAAGTCCAGGCATCCGACAAGTTGCCGAAAAAGTTGTTGACGCCGGTTCGCACCGGCGAGGGCAACACGTCCTGGTAGGCCTGGGCCACTGGCTTGACGATGGCCTCATCCAGGCCCTCGTTGAAACGGCTCACGCCGCGATTGAAGGGCTCAAAGGGATCGTGCGGGTTGGGTCCCGTCGCGCAGCCCTGCAGCAGGGCAAGAGCCAGTAGGCC
>JBKJZS010000263.1:0-3388 GCA_046714915.1 Polaromonas sp.
CGCGAGCCGCGGCCTGCAAGGCCTCGAGAGTTGCACGAAGTGAGCGAACGTGGGGGCAAAAAAGTACCATGAGCCTGTTTGAACTCGTTTTGCTGGCCCCAGTCGCCAGTGTGGAGACGCTGAGCGAGGCGCTGGATGCGCTGGATGCGCTGAGCGTCTCGGTGGAAGACGCCGATGCGCAGACCCCGGCCGAGCAGGCTTTGTTTGGAGAGCCCGGCATGCCACCGCCTCGAGCCGGCTGGGAGCGTTCTCGCGTGGTGTCGCTTTTTGCGAGTGAAGCGCTGGCGGGCGATGCGGCGGCTGTGCTGGCCGTGCAGGATTTTTTTGCCGGCTGCCAGCTGGTCGCCATTCAGGCGGTCCCCGAGCAGGACTGGGTGCGGCTGACGCAGTCACAATTCAAACCGGTAGAGATCACACCCGAGTTCTGGATCGTGCCGACCTGGCACGAGCCGCCCGCGCAGGCCCGGCAGGTGATCCGGCTGGACCCGGGGTTGGCTTTCGGCACCGGAACGCATCCGACCACACGCATGTGTTTGCGCTGGATTTCCGGAGCCCCCACGCTTGTCGCTGCGCGAGCCTCCGGCGGTACGCTGCCTCTTGCACAGGAAGGAGGGCCTGGTTCGCCTGGGGGCGGTCCGTCGGCGAAACTCCATGGCTTTCGGGACAGGCCGCTGGGCCGCGTGCTGGACTACGGTTGCGGTTCGGGCATTCTGGCTATCGGGGCCGCCAAGTTTGGCGCGTTGTCCATCGATGCGGTCGATATTGACGAAGCGGCGATTCAGTCGACCCTGGCGAATGCCGACGCCAACCATGTCAGCCTGAACGCGGGTCTGCCTGAGATGGCCGCTGGGCATTACCAAACCGTGCTGGCCAATATTCTGGCGACACCACTCAAAGTGCTGGCGCCTCTGCTGTGCGCACGGGTCGAACCGGGTGGCTCGCTGGTGCTGGCCGGTATTTTGCAGCGGCAGGCTGATGAGCTGAAGGCAGCCTACGCCCCCTATTGCCACCTGCAGGTGTTTGACCAGGAAGACGGCTGGATTCTGATGACCGCGCGGCTGTGACAGGGTTGATGCAGCATCCTGCATCTGCCTGAAGCATCGCCGCATCACCGCTTTACAATACAGCGCTACATGAGCCTGATTACGCGCTGTCCTGCCTGCGGCACGATGTTCAAAGTCGTGGCTGACCAACTCAAAATCGCTCAAGGCTGGGTGCGTTGCGGATATTGCTCCGACGTGTTTGACGCTGCGGCCCATTTGCTACCGCGCGCTCCCCCAGCTCCTGCCGGCGCCCTCATTCTCATTGATTCAGACGCGGCCTTGCCGGCGGACACCCTGGACGCGGCTGCAGCGCTTGAGCCGGACACTTTTTCGGCGGCCCTCCCGGAAGCGGCCGCGCCCGGCGCGGAGCCACGAGAAGGGACAGTGATGGCGATGCCCCTTTCCCGGCCAGAGGTCCCGATGTCCCTGCCGCCCGATATGTCGGCGGATGTGTGCGTGCCGTCGGTGAGTCCGGAGCCGCTTGTTCTTTCAGACCCGGGGTTGCAGGCGCCGGAGGACGGCGCCTTGGGTGAATCGGGAGCGGCTGCGCGCGAGAGCATTCACGACGTGTCTTTTGTCCGGGAGGCAAGGCGTGATGCCTATTGGAGCCGTCCTTCCGTGCGCGGATCGCTGGGTGTGGCGGCGCTTGCTTTGTCGGCAGGCTTATTGCTGCAGGCCGCGCTGTTTCAGAGGAATACACTGGCGGCGTGGCTGCCCGGGCTTAGCCCTGGTTTGCAAACGCTGTGCACGCACCTGCATTGCGAGGTCGAGCCGTTGCAGCAGATCGAATCATTGGTGATCGACAGTTCGTCTTTCAACAAGATTGGCGCGGACGCCTACCGGCTCAAGGTGGTCATCAAAAATGCCGGACTGATCGCGCTGGCCATGCCCTCGCTGGAGCTGACCCTGACGGACGCCCAGGAACACGCGTTGCTGCGACGTGTGCTGGCGCCGGCCGAGCTCGGGGCGACGGCCACTACGTTGGCTGCGGGCGCCGAGGTTGCTGGCGTGGTTGCCCTCAGAATTTCAAACCCGATTCCAGGCGCCTCCTCGGGCTCGGCCATTGCGCCGCCCCCTTCCGGCCCGTGGCGAATTGCCGGCTACCGCGTCCTTGCTTTTTATCCTTGACCGAATCGAGACATCCATGCCTGCTGTAATTTGTGGTTCCCTCGCCTTTGACACGATCATGAGCTTTGAGGGCCGTTTTGCCGAGCAAATCCTGCCGAATCAGCTGCACATCCTCAATGTCTCCTTTCTGGTGCCGGCTTTGCGTCGCGAATTTGGCGGCTGCGCGGGCAATATTGCCTACGGCCTGCAGCAGCTGGGCGGCACGCCTTTGCCGATGGCGACTGTCGGCAGCGACGGGGCCGACTATGTCGTCCGCCTAAACACGCTGGGCATCAGCACCGAATTTATCCGCGAGGTGGGCGGCGCCTATACGGCCCAGGCCATGATCATGACCGATCGCGACAACAACCAGATCACGGCCTTCCACCCGGGTGCCATGGGACAGGCCCATTCCACGACCATCCAGGCCCGCCCTGATCTCAGGATTGGCATCATTTCACCGGACGGGCGCGACGCCATGTTGCAGCATGCCGAGCAATTCAAGGCTGCCGGCATTCCTTTTGTGTTCGATCCGGGCCAAGGCTTGCCGATGTTTGACGGCAAGGAGCTCGCGCATTTTGTGGAGTTGGCGACCTGGGTCGCGGTCAACGACTACGAAGCCAAATTGCTCAGCGACCGGACCGGCTTGTCCTCTGCCGAGATCTCCCGGCGGGTGCAAGGCCTGGTCGTGACGCTGGGCGCTGAAGGCTGTGAAGTCTGGGTGGCGGGTGAAAAAACGTGGGTGCCACCCGTGGCCGCCAAGGAAGTGGTGGACCCCACGGGGTGCGGGGATGCCTTTCGCGGCGCGCTGTTATTCGGCCTGGAAAAAGACTGGCCGCTGGCCCGCTGTGCCGAGCTGGGAAACCGCGTGGGTGCCCACAAGATCGCCTACCGCGGCGGCCAGAACTACACCCTGAGTGCTGCTGAAACAGGCCTCTAGCCTTTTACAGGGACTTCCCACGAAGTCAAGCTATTTATAGCCTTGAGTTTTCGCTGAAGAGCTGGACGTCCGAATCAGCGCAATGGATTTCGCGCATTGCCCGGCAATTTCGCCGTTGATTGACGATTTCCAGCGGTGCGGTCGGCGGGAAAAGCATAGTTCGAAAATAAAAAAGCCCGGCATCTTTCGATGTCGGGCTTAAGCAGAGGTACCTTACTGCTTACGGCTTGCTGGCTGTAGGAAACGGCCAGGCAGCTTGCGGGTTCAGAGTTGGCTGAGCCGCAGGGGCAGCCGGTGC
>JBKJZS010000264.1:0-6150 GCA_046714915.1 Polaromonas sp.
TCTATCAATATCGATTTGCCGGCCCCGGTCTCGCCCGTCAGGACGGTGAAGCCGTCTTCCAGATCCAGTGCCAGTTCGCGCACGATGACGAAGTCGCGCAGGGTGATGCTTTTAAGGCTCATAGAAAAACCTTCGCTCTACGCGCTTCGGTATTCGCCTTGGGGCGGCCCGGCGGCTCATGCCACACCCTCATTCCAATGGAGTTTTTTACGCAGGGTGTCAAAGTAGCTCCATCCCCTGGGATGCAAAAAGCACATCTGGTGCGCGGAGCGACGGACCGTGATGCGGTCGCCGTGCAGCAGGCTGGCCAGCGACTGCATGTCGAAATTCGCGCTGGCATCTCTGCCTGCGACGATTTCTACCGTGATCTCGCCGGCATCGGACAGCACAATCGGCCGATTCGACAGGGTGTGCGGTGCAATCGGCACCAGCACCCAGCCGGGAATGGAGGGATGCAGCAGCGGACCACCGGCTGACAACGCATAGGCGGTGGAACCCGTCGGGGACGCAATGATCAGCCCGTCGGCACGCTGGTTGGCAAGAAAACGGCCATCGACTTCGACCCTGAGCTCCACCATGCCGGCGGTCGCGCCGCGGTTTACGACCACATCGTTCATTGCGGTGGCGTTGAAGACGCAGTGGCCGTCACGTACCACTTTGGCCTGCATCATCCAGCGCCGATCTTCTTCGAATTCGCCGCGCAGCATGGGTTCCAGCGCGGCCTGAAAATCTTCAAAAGCAATGTCGGTGATAAAGCCCAGCCGCCCCTGGTTGATGCCCACCAGCGGCACGCCAAACTGGGCCAGTTGCCGGCCTATTCCGAGCATGGTGCCGTCGCCGCCGACAACCAGCGCGAGGTCGCAATGAGCGCCCACACCGGCTACGTCGAGGACCGGGTACTGCGTCAGGCCGGTGTTGCTGGCAGTGTCCTTTTCCAGCGCGACATCGCAACCCTGCGAGTGCAGAAAGTTGGCAATTTCCTCAAGGGCAAAGCGTGAACCTTGCGCATGGTACTTCCCGATCAGGGCGACGTGACGAAATTGCGATTTCATCGTCAAATTACATCACAACATCTGCTGCAAGCTTCGTAGAATGTGTTCATGCTTGATGAACGTGCCCGTCTGTTGTTAAAAGCGCTGGTAGAGCGCTACATTGCCGACGGCCAGCCGATCGGCTCGCGCACGCTGTCCAAAGCCTCCGGGCTGGAGCTGTCGCCGGCCACAATACGCAACGTCATGAGTGACCTGGAAGAGATGGGCCTGATCGTCAGCCCGCACACTTCGGCGGGACGCATCCCGACCGCGCGCGGTTACCGCCTGTTTGTGGACACCATGCTGACCATGCGGCGGGACCAGTTTTCAGCAGTCAGTACGCTGGCCCCACCCCGACTGGCGCCGGATCAGCCACAAAAGGTTTTCAGCAATGCCGCCAACATCCTGTCCAACCTGTCGCAGTTTGTCGGTGTGGTGATGGCCCCGCGCCGCACCTCTGTGTTTCGCCACATCGAGTTTTTGCGGCTCTCCGAAAAACGTTTTCTGGTCATCATCGTCTCCCCAGATGGCGATGTGCAAAACCGTGTCATCTTTACCGAGACCGACTACACCCAGAGCCAGCTCATTGAAGCCTCCAACTTCCTTAATTCGCATTACGCGGGCATGGCGATCGAGGAAGTTCGTGAGCGGCTGCAAAACGAGGTGGAAGCCCTGCGCGGCGAGATCGCCAGCTTGATGCAGGCGGCGGTGCAGGTTAGCTCCGAAGCGATTGAATCGCGCGACGAAGTAGTGATTTCGGGCGAGCGAAACCTGCTCGCTGTGAGCGATTTTTCGAGCGACATGGGCAATTTGCGCAAACTGTTCGACCTGTTTGAACAAAAGGCCCAGCTAATGCGTCTGCTTGATGTCTCCAGCCGCGCCGAAGGTGTGCGCATTTATATCGGGGGGGAAAGCCAGGTCGTGCCCTACCAGGAGCTGTCGGTGGTGACCGCGCCTTATGAGGTCGACGGCAAAGTAGTGGGCACCCTGGGTGTTATCGGGCCTATGCGCATGCCTTACGAAAAAATGATCCAGATTGTCGACATTACTGCCAAGATGGTGAGCAGCGCGCTGAGCCACAGTAAGTAGCGCCTTACAATCCCGGCTGGCACGGGGGGCGCTCGCTCAGTGGGCTAGTGTAGGGTTGCACTCTATCTGGCACTTAAAACCGCGTCTTTTCGCCCAGGGCGTTGTTGCAAATCCGCGCGATACCTACGGGTATCGCTGTGGTTTGCGCCTAACCCTGAGCAAAAATCCATCGGTTTTAAATGTGCCATCAAGAATGCAACACTACACTAGGAGCAGAGGACCCGCAATAAATTGCGTTTGCCTCGGCACATGGCTAAAAAGCAGATTGAAAACAATACTGATAGCGGTCAATGCCGCAGCAGAAAATAGTATGAACCGATAGGTAAGCGGTAAAAGTTCAGGGCCCCTAGCTCATGCTTGGTTAGAGCAGTGGACTCATAATCCATTGGTGCCGTGTTCGACTCACGGGGGGCCCACCAATATCAGCCCCAGCTTTCACCGGCTGGGGCTTTTTATTGGGTTGTCCGGTGCGGCATTACGATGACGCGCGTTCTTTGATGTCGCGAGCGACCGGCGGTCGACGGGCTAGATGGCGGCTTCCAGCCCGTTTTTGAAGTGAGCCTGCATGGTCCGCATTGCGCCTGGCGCATCGCGCCGGGCGAGGGCGTTCATGATGGCCTGATGCTCCAGCAGTGATTCCTTGATTCGCCCACTCTTGAGCAATGAGTTGTGACGATTGAGCTTCATCACCTTGCGCAGGTCGACCACCATCTGGTCGCGCCAGCGGTTGTTGGCAATTTCCAGGAGGCGCATGTGAAAGAGTTCATTGATGGCAAAGAACTCCTCGCGGTTGTCTGTGGCGGCCTCCAGCTTGCTGTGCAGCGCCTGCAACTCGCGCAGTTGGGCATCGCTCGCCTGCGTCGCCACCACGCTGGCCGCGTCACTTTCCAGCAGGGCCAGCAGGTGGTAGACATCGGCCAGGTCGCGCTCCGAGACTTCCGTGACGTAGGCGCCGCGCCGCACCTTCATCGTGACCAGGCCTTCGGTGGCCAGCACCTTCAACGCCTCGCGCAACGGTGTGCGACTGATGCCGTATTCCTCGGCGAGCTTGAGTTCGTCAATCCAGCTACCGGGCACGAGCTCGCGGTTGAAAATCCGCTCGCGCAAAAGCTCCGCAACCTCTTCATACAGGGCTCGGGGAGTCAATGAAACAGCAGCCATGGTCTTCTTGGGTTTCTTGGGGTATGTTGCAGCTTGAAGCCGACGCCCCATTTTGCCAGAAACTTAATTTTGCATCAATAATTATAAATCATGTAAACTCGGCGGACCGGTGGACAGTCCGCCCTACCCAGATCGACGTACCTGCATGAGCAACTCAACAAACCCCTCCGGCCCTGAATTTGCATCCGCGAGCCTCGATGTCTGGGCCAAAGCCGCCGCCAAATCGGCGCCCGGCGGAGACATCAATGCCTTGAATTGGCACACACCCGATGGCATCACGGTCAAGCCGCTGTACACCGCCGAGGATGTCAAAGACCTGCCTTATACCAACACCTTGCCGGGCTTTGAGCCTTTCATCCGCGGTCCCCAAGCCACCATGTATGCGGTGCGCCCCTGGACCATCCGCCAGTACGCCGGGTTTTCCACCGCCCAGGAGTCCAATGCGTTTTATCGCAAGGCGCTGGCCGCCGGCGGGCAGGGGGTGTCGGTCGCGTTTGACCTGGCCACGCACCGCGGCTACGACTCCGATCATCCCCGTGTGACGGGTGATGTCGGCAAGGCCGGGGTGGCGATTGACAGCGTTGAGGACATGAAAATCCTGTTCGATCAGATCCCGCTGGACAAAGTGTCGGTCTCGATGACGATGAACGGCGCGGTGCTGCCGGTGCTGGCCGGTTATGTGGTGGCGGCCGAAGAGCAGGGCGTTGCGCAAGACCAGTTAAGCGGCACCATCCAGAACGACATTCTCAAAGAGTTCATGGTGCGCAACACCTACATTTACCCGCCAGCGCCCAGCATTCGCATCATTGGCGACATCATTGAGTACACGGCGCAGCACATGCCCAAGTTCAACTCGATCAGCATCTCGGGATACCACATGCAGGAAGCCGGCGCCAACCAGGCGCTGGAGCTGGCTTTCACGCTGGCCGACGGCAAGGAGTATGTGAAAACAGCCATCGCCAAGGGGCTGGACGTTGACGGCTTCGCCGGGCGCCTGTCGTTCTTTTGGGCGATCGGCATGAACTTCTACCTGGAAGTCGCCAAAATGCGCGCGGCGCGCCTGCTCTGGTGCCGCATCATGAAAGAGTTCAACGCGAAAAGCCCCAAGAGCCTGATGCTGCGCACGCACTGCCAGACCTCGGGCTGGAGCCTGACCGAGCAGGACCCCTACAACAACGTGGTGCGCACCACCATCGAGGCGATGGCGGCGGTGTTCGGCGGTACGCAAAGCCTGCATACCAACAGCTTTGACGAAGCCATTGCGTTGCCGACCGAGTTTTCCTCCCGCATTGCCCGTAATACGCAGCTCATCATCCAGGAGGAGACGCATATTCCGCATGTGATCGACCCCTGGGCCGGCAGCTACATGATGGAAAAACTCACGCAGGACATGGCCGACCAGGCCTGGGCCATCATTGAAGAAGTTGATGCGATGGGCGGCATGACCAAAGCGGTGGATAGCGGCTGGGCCAAGCTCAAAATCGAGGCGGCGGCTGCCGAGAAGCAGGCCCGCATTGACAGTGGCAAGGATGTGATCGTCGGCGTCAACAAATACAAGCTCAAGACCGAAGACGCGATCGAAACCCGCGATATTGACAACGTGGCCGTGCGCGACGGGCAAATCACGCGCCTCAAAGCGATCAAGGCCAAGCGCGACCCGGCAGCGGTGCAAGCCGCGCTCGAGGCCTTGACCGTTGCCGCCGAAAAGGGCGATGGCAATCTGCTCCATCTCAGCATCCAGGCCATTCGCCTGCGCGCCACAGTGGGGGAGGTCAGTGATGCGCTGGAGAAAGTTTACGGGCGCCACCGCGCCGATACACAAAAGGTGACTGGTGTGTATGCAGCCGCTTATGACTCGGCCGAAGGCTGGGAAAACCTCAAGACCGAAATCAACGCTTTTGCGGACAGCCAAGGCCGGCGTCCGCGCGTGATGATCTCCAAACTGGGCCAGGACGGCCATGATCGTGGCGCGAAGGTGGTGGCTACGGCCTTTGCCGATCTCGGCTTTGACGTGGACATCGGCCCGCTGTTCCAGACCCCCGAAGAATGCGCGCGCCAGGCGATTGAAAACGACGTGCATGCAGTCGGTGTTTCGACCCTCGCCGCGGGCCACAAGACGCTGGTGCCGGCCATCATTGCCGAGCTCAAAAAGCAGGGCGCCGACGACATCATTGTGTTTGTTGGCGGCGTGATTCCCCGGCAGGACTACGAGATGCTTTACGAAGCGGGTGTCAAGGGCATTTACGGCCCGGGTACGCCGATTCCGGCCAGTGCGAAGGATGTGCTGGAGCAGATCAGGGCTGCGTTGAAGTGAGCCAGTATCCGTTCGGGCTGAGCCCGTCGAAGCCTCTAACACTCATCCTGGTGTGAAGCTGTTTTTTGTCTACATGCTCCGCTGCTCCGATGGCTCCTATTACTGCGGCCAGACGGACAGCGTCGAAACTCGCATGCAGCAGCACTCCGCGGGCGAGATTGGCTATACCGCCACCCGCAAACCTGTGGAGCTGCTATGGCAAGGCGAGTTTGAAACCCGCGAAGGCGCCATCGCGTTCGAACAACAAATCAAAGGCTGGTCGCGGACGAAGAAAGAGGCTTTGATTCGCGGTGATTGGGATGTGATCAACCGGTTGGCAAAGTCGCGATCCTCACCTGTTCCCGTTCGGGCTGAGCCTGTCGAAGCCGGTCTGCAAGCCCTTGGACAGAGCTCGGAACAGACCCTTCGACAAGCTGAGGGTGAACGGGAGGCCGTGACAAGCCCTTCGACAAGCTCAGGGCGAACGGGAGATTTGCTGGATGGGATTCTTGGTGATGACCCGAGAGCACAGCGCCGCGCCATCGCCAAAGCCATCACGCTGCTCGAATCCACCCG
>JBKJZS010000265.1:0-2778 GCA_046714915.1 Polaromonas sp.
TCGAAGCCACGCTCAGCCGCGCGCCAGCCGTAAACAGCCCTTATTTACGATTCGCTGGTCCGTGGTTTAATGTGTCGATGAAATTAAAAAATGTAGACACGTTCTGTTTGCATGTCGATGGCATCGACATGTGTGTATTTCATGTCTAAAAAATCAATGAACATCGACATGATTGAATCTTCTTCCGTATGGCGCGCTGACAAGCCCTGGAACCAGCTGCCGCCATTGCCCCCGGCGGCGGAGCTTGAGACCAGGGCGGTGCTCAAACAGTGCATCACGGCCCGGGCGGCGCTGGCCGAGCTCAAACAGGCCGCCGAGCTGATTCCCAACCAGACGATGCTCATCAACACCCTTCCGCTGCTGGAAGCCAAAGACAGCTCGGAAATTGAAAACATCGTTACCACCGCCGACCAGCTGTTTCAGTACGCGCAGGGTGGCGATAACCTGGCCAACGCCGCCACCAAAGAGGCACTGCGCTACCGCACCGCGCTGTACTTGGGCTACCAGTCTTTGGCCGCACGTCCACTGTGCACGGCCACGGCCGTTGAAGTCTGCCGCACCATCAAGGCCTCCGACCTTGACATCCGCCGCACGCCAGGAACCCAGCTGAGGAATGACCGCACCGGCGAAATCATCTACACCCCGCCCGAAGGCGAAGCCTGCCTGCGCGACCTGCTGGCCAACTGGGAGCGCTTTTTACATAACCAGACCGAGTTGGACCCATTAGTCCGCATGGCGGTGGGCCATTACCAGTTTGAGGCCATTCACCCCTTTGCTGACGGCAACGGCCGCACGGGCCGGGTGCTTAATATTTTGTATTTGATTCAGCAAGAGCTATTGTCCCTGCCCATCCTCTACCTCAGCCGCCACATCATTGCCCACAAAGCCGACTACTACCGCCTGCTGCTGGACACCACCCGCTCCGGCAACTGGGAGCCCTGGGTCATCTTCATGCTGCAAGCCGTGGAAGAAACCGCGAAGTGGACCACCGGAAAAATTGCCGCCATCCGCACGCTGGCCGAGCACACTACCGCCCATGTGCGTGAGCGCCTGCCCAAGATCTACACCCGCGAACTGGTGGACGTGATCTTTGAGCAGCCCTATTGCCGCATTGGCAACCTGGTCGAAAAAAACATTGCCCAGCGTCAGTCGGCCTCGCGCTATTTAAAAGAGCTGACCGCCATTGGCGTCCTGCGCGAAGTGCAGGCGGGCAAAGAAAAGTTATTCATTCACCCCAAACTCATGCAGTTGCTGGCCGATGACCGCAACGCATTCACCCCCTACGCCTGAAGAGACCATTGGCCATGAGCACCCCCAACACCTAACGCGACCAGCTGATTGCTTGAGATTACAAGTTATTGTTCTCTTTATTGCTACAATTGAAGCAAAATTAAGAACATGACATCCATCGCCCACTACCTTCTCGGCCAAACTCGTTCCAGCGTGTTGAGCGCCTTGTTTCTGCACCCAGACAAGTCTCTGCATGTGCGCGAGCTGGCGCGGGTCACGGGCGCGTCGCCGGGATCGCTGCACCGGGAACTGCGAGCCCTGTCTGACTTGGGCTTGTTGCTACGGCAGGAGGTGGGGCGTCAGGTGCATTACCAGGCCAACCCGCAATGCCCGGTGTTTGCCGAGCTGGCGGGCCTGTTGCGCAAGACGGCGGGCGTGGCGGACGTGTTGCGCGATGCGCTGGTGCCGCTGGGGAAACGGGTGGCGTTGGCTTTTGTGTATGGCTCGGTGGCAGCGGGCACAGAGCGCTCCGGAAGCGATGTGGATGTGATGCTGCTGGGCAGTGCGGGCTTTGCCGATGTGGCACTTGCCCTGGCCGACGTGCAGGCCACGCTGGGGCGTGAAGTCAACCCCACGCCGATGTCGACCCAGGACTTTGCCCGCAAACTCGCGGACGGTGACGGTTTTTCCCGCAGTGTGGCGGCCAGCCCCAAAATATGGCTGATTGGAGGTGAAGATGACTTTGCAAAACTTGTTGCGCATCGGCAAGCTTAAAGACCACGTGCCCACAGCCGCAGAGGTGTTGCGGCTGCTGGCTGCGGTAGATCGCAATCTGGCCGATGCGGCGGTGTCTGAGGTGAGTGACGAAACCCGTTTTGATGCCGCCTACAAAGCCGTGATGCAGTGCTCTTTGGCCGCCATGATGGCCAGCAGTTACCGGCCCTCTACCAGCGAGCCGGGGCACCACGTCACGCTGATTCAGTGTCTGCCATTAACCCTGGGCGTGGACAATGCCACTTGGGTGGTGCTGGACGCACTGCGGCGCAAACGCAATGGCAACGACTACACAGGCGATGTGGTCACGCCCGACATGGTGGCTGAATGTGTGGCTCAAGCTACCCAATTGCGGATCCTGTTGCGCAAGTATTTGACCAAGACGCATCCTGAACTGCTCAAAGCACAAGCTTGAGATCGCCAAGGCGGTGTCGAACTTCATGCGGACTGGGTGGCGTGAGCGAATGCCGCAACAAAGGGCTGCAATTGATGTTGCAGCTTATGGGCGGGGGGCGACAAAGTCGGGTCGGGCATGGACAAGATTCAGGCGGACTGGCGCGCGCAGCACTGGCGCGGATGCAGACGTGGCCGACGCGGTAGCGTGGTCGCGGAATAGTGAAAAGCCTGCGGCCAAAGCGTGATATCCTTACCAAAACGTAAGGAGAATCCATGCAAACCACTCTGACCTCCAAAGGGCAAATGACGCTGCCGAGCGCCGTGCGGGCGCGGCTGGGCCTGGAAGCTGGTGACCGCTTGCTGGTGACCGTGCAGGAC
>JBKJZS010000266.1:0-3100 GCA_046714915.1 Polaromonas sp.
GGATTTACTATGATTGAGTTGATGACCGTTGTCGCACCTATTCCAAATACGTCAAGCGCGGCCAGCGTGCGGATGCACGTGCCCAAATTCTTCAGGCGGCCCAACGACAGCTACAGCGTTGCGAGAAACGGCAATCCAGCGGCCCTTCCAGCGCGCTTGCAGCCTCGCCCGCGGATGGCTCTCCCCTTTATCAACTAGACACGGTGAATTCCATTTTTTCCGCAACAATATTCAAACTTGTTTTTCAACCAGTCAATAACATGGCCGATGACCTTTGTGGAAGTTTCACTTTCGACAACACTGGCGCAAAAGGCATTACCGGCACAGGCATGACCCGGGATGAATGCTGGCGCTAACGCTGACCTGCACATAAAGCAAGCCCTTGAGCTGGCTCAGCAGGCATTCAGGCTCTCCTCTCCCAATCCCCGCGTGGGTGCAGTCATCACGACTGGCAACAGCCAGGTCCTTGGCACGGGCCACACGCAACAGGCGGGTGGCCCTCATGCAGAAATCATGGCGCTGTCTGATGCGGCACGCAACAACCTGACAGTCGCAGGCGCTACCGCCTACGTCACCCTGGAACCCTGCTCCCACCACGGCCGCACTGGCCCCTGCTGCGACGCACTGATTGCCGCCGGCATCAAAAAAGTCGTGGCCTCGATTGCCGATCCCAATCCGCTGGTTTCTGGTCAGGGCTTTGAAAGGCTGCGGGCTGCGGGCATCGAAGTCGAGGTAGGCCCTGGCGCGGAAGA
This sequence comes from Polaromonas sp., assembly GCA_046714915.1. GTDB lineage: Bacteria > Pseudomonadota > Gammaproteobacteria > Burkholderiales > Burkholderiaceae_C > Polaromonas. Next base: position 753 of record JBKJZS010000266.1, read on the forward strand.
ATCGCGTGAACTGAACATCGGTTTTTTCAGCCGGATGATCCGCAAGACGCCGTGGGTCAGGATGAAGGTCGCCGCGTCGCTGGACGGCAAGACCGCGCTGGACAATGGGCTCAGCCAGTGGATCACGTCGGATGCGGCCCGCGCTGACGGCCACGCCTGGCGGGCTCGGTCGTGCGCCGTGCTCACCGGAATTGGCACGGTGCTGGAAGACAACCCGCGGCTGGATGTCCGCCTTGTAGCCACGCCGCGCCAGCCGCACCTGGTGGTGGTCGACAGCCGGCTTGAGACACCACTGGACGCGCATCTTTTTATAACTGGCCGTGCGCTCTACATCTATGCTGCAGAACAAAACGATGCCAAAAAATCGGCGCTTGAAGCCCGTGGCGCGACCGTGATCTACCTGCCTGGCACCCACGGCAAAGTGGATCTGGCGGCCATGCTGCGCGATCTGGCCCGGCGCGAGGTTAATGAAGTACACGTCGAAGCCGGGCACAAGCTCAATGGCTCCCTGATCCGCGAGGGCCTGGTCGACGAGTTTGTTGTTTACCTGGCGCCCAAATTGATTGGCCAGGGCAGCAGCATGGCCAGTTTTGGCCCTATTACCGAGCTTTCACAAGCGGTAGACCTCGAATTTCGATCGACCGACAGGGTCGGACCTGACCTCTGCATCGTGGCAAGAGTCAGGGGGCGCGACCGGTTTTAGGGGCAATACTGTGCCGTTATTTAACCTGAAACGGACTGGCAATAGCGATGCCTTGTCATTGCGGGCCTGACCCGCAATCCATGCTGCGTGGACCCGGACATTAGTTCATGCGACATGGATCCCGGATCGGGCCTGCCCCCGGACTTGATCCGGGGTCCGGGATGACAAACCAGGGGCAAGGGCTTCATTGATCGTATTGGTTTCAGGGCGGGTTTAGGAGCCCGCCCCATATGCAGTGTCAATCTCTGCGAAAATACGGCCATGTTTACCGGAATCATCACCGGCGTGGGGCGCATCGTCGCTATCCATCGCCTGGGCAGCTCTTTGGACCACGGCAAGCGCCTCACGATTGAGGCGCCCGGTGGCTACCTCGACGACGTCGGCCTGGGCGACAGCATTGCACTCAATGGTGCGTGCATGACCGTGATGGCGCTGGACAGCGCCAACAATAACTTTTCGATTGAAATTTCGGCCGAGTCGCTGGCCAAGACCCGTGGTTTGACGGAGCCCGCCCCCATTAACCTGGAAAAAGCGTTGCGCGCCCATGACCGGCTGGGTGGTCACATTGTGGCCGGCCACGTTGACGGGATTGGGGTGGTGACCTATTTCGCCGAGGTCGGCGAGAGCTGGGAGCTGCGCATTCACGCTCCGCGCGAGTTGAGCAAATACCTCGCTTACAAGGGCTCCATCACGGTCAATGGCGTGAGTCTGACGGTCAACCGGGTCACCGACCTGGCTGACGCGCAGGCCGGCTGCGAAATCAGCATCAACCTGATCCCCCACACGGTACAGAACACAGCACTGGTTCATCTGCGAACACAATCGCAGGTGAACCTCGAAATTGACCTGATCGCGCGCTATGTTGAGCGCATGCTGCAAGACAAGAAAGCCTGAACCATGACAGTTGCCATCTCCCCCGTTGAAGACATCGTCGCCGACATGCGGGCTGGCCGCATGGTCATCCTGGTCGACGAAGAAGACCGCGAAAACGAAGGCGACCTGGTACTGGCCGCCGACCACGTTAGCGCTGAAGCCGTTAACTTCATGGCGCGTTATGGCCGGGGCCTGATTTGCCTGACGCTGACGCGCGAGCGCTGCGAAATGCTGCAACTGCCGCCGATGGCGACGCGCAACGGCACCAAGCACAGCACCGCCTTCACGGTGTCGATTGAGGCCGCCGAAGGCGTGACCACCGGCATTTCGGCGGCGGACCGAGCCCGCACCGTGCAGGCCGCCGTCGCAGCCTCCGCCACCGCCAACGACCTGGTTCAGCCCGGTCATATCTTTCCGCTGCAAGCGGTCGATGGCGGCGTGTTGATGCGCGCCGGCCATACGGAAGCCGGCTGCGACCTGGCAGCGATGGCCGGTTGCTCGCCCGCAGCCGTCATTTGCGAGATCATGAAAGACGACGGCACGATGGCGCGCCTGCCCGACCTGCAGCTATTTGCTACTCAGCACCGGCTCAAGATCGGCACCATTGCCGACCTGATTGCCCACCGCAGCCGGCATGATTCGCTGATTGAAAAAATCGGCAGCCGGACGATTGAAACTGCTTTTGGCGAGTTCACGGCGCACGCGTTTCGCGACAAGCCCAGCCACGGCGTGCATCTGGCGCTGGTCCGCGGTGCGTGGTTAGTGGACCAGA
>JBKJZS010000267.1:0-12266 GCA_046714915.1 Polaromonas sp.
TGCGCGACCGCAAGCATGTGCAGGCCATCGACCTCGGCGCCAATCACCAAATGGCGCTCGAGATCCGCCCGGCGCATGACCCGACGCGCGAATACGGTTTTCTTGGCGTGGTGGTCGATACCACCAATCTGGAAGGATCGATCTGGACCTGGTACCGAGAAAACGGCAAGTTCCACATCAAGAAAACGGTCACCATCCCGCCCGAGCCGGCCGACGCTTTGAGCCTTCCCGCGCTGTTGAAGGGATTTGGTGCCGTGCCGCCACTGATCAGCGACATCGACCTCTCGCTCGATGATCGCTTCCTCTATGTCGCATGCTGGGGCACGGGTGAGCTGCGGCAGTACGACGTCACCGATCCGATGAAGCCGACGCTGGCCGGCAGCGTGCGCATCGGCGGCATCGTCCAGCATGCGAAACACCCGAACGGCCAGCCTTTCGGCGGCGGCCCGCAGATGACCGAGATTAGTCGCGACGGCAAGCGCGTCTACTTTACCAACTCGCTGTACAGCACCTGGGACGCGCAGTTCTACCCCGATGGCGTGCCCGGCGTGCAGGTAATGTGCAACGTGGGCGCGAATGGCGGCATCACGCTAGCCCCGGAGTTTTATGTCGACTTTGGGCCGGATTACGCCGCGCACCAGATTCGCCTGGAGGGCGGCGACTGCTCGACCGATTCGTTCTGCTACCCGTCGGTTTGAACGCGACCGCAGCGCTCTGGCTCACGATCATCGCAGTCGGTCTGTATCACGGCCTCAACCCGGCGATGGGATGGCCGCTGGCAGTCGCCAACGGCATGGCGGCGCAGCGCGGCAGTGCGGTGTTTGCGACCCTGCTGCCGCTGGGCGGCGGGCATTTCATGGCGATGGCGGTTGTGCTGGTGCCGTTTGCGTGGCTGAGCTGGTATGTGGAGTGGAGCCGCGCAATCCGCCTCGGTGCGGGCGCGCTCGTGTTGCTGTTCGGAATCTTCAAGCTAATCCAGCGGCGCCACCCCCGCGCGCTGGCGCGGATTCGACCGACGCAGCTTGCATGGTGGTCGTTTCTGATGGCCACCGCGCATGGGGCAGGGCTGATGCTGGTGCCGTTCATGTTGGGTCTGTGTGTCACGGCGCCGGTCGGCGTGGACGCAGTCGCCGCCACGACAGTGAGCGATGTGGGCCACGCCACCGTCATGAACTATCTGGCGCAATCCAATGTCGCTACCGCCATCGTCGTTGCGGCGGTGCACACGCTGGCGATGATGCTCGCCGGCATAGGAATGGCCTGGGCCGTGTATCGCTATCTTGGTCTGCGTTTCCTGCGCCGCGCCTGGCTCGACCTCGACTTGGTATGGGGGGCGAGTCTGGTCATCGCCGGAGCGGCGGGGGCTGCCATGGCACTGTGAGGCCGGGCGAGGCCATTACGCATTACGCTCCGGGCGGCGACGCCCCTGCCCCTTACAGAATTTCACACCCAGATCCAAACCGAGATCCGCACCGTGTTTTACGATAGGGATGACATGAGCGGGATGGCATGAGCGACGCCGGAACGTAGCGCAGTCAAAGCGGGACGCTGGGGACACAGTTTGTTCCAAAGGCGCGAAACAGCGCGATGGCAAACCGCGGCCGGACTCGAAATCGCCAGGAGCGTGAAATATAAACTCACAGATCACTGCCCAGCCCGTCCCTGACAACGATTTACAGCACGGTCCTGATGGCTAGACTTCAGATTGTGTGTCCCCTGCACTGTGCTTAGGGCCGGGGAGTTGCCTGCGAGAAGGAGTCAACCGGCCACGCAGGGACGGAATCGCTATGACCGGTGCTATCGACGTCGCAGGCTTGCAGTGCCCTCAATACGTTCTCGGCAGTAGCCGGCGCATCCAGCCGAACAACGCCCGCGCGCGACGCAGCCACCGCTTCCCGCAACGCCTCCCAGACACTGATCGCCAGCATCAAAGGCGGCTCGCCGACGGCTTTGCTGCCGAACACGTTGTCCTCGCGGTTTGCTTCGGTCCAGAGGTCGATCTTGAAGTGTTCCGGGATGTCGCCGGTCGCCGGGATTTTGTAGGTGCTGGCGGCGTGGGTGCTGAGCTGGCCCTTGTCGTCCCACACCAGTTGCTCGGTGGTCAGCCAGCCCATGCCTTGCACAAAGCCGCCTTCGATCTGGCCGATGTCGATGGCCGGGTTGATGCTGGTGCCCACGTCGTGCAGGATGTCGACCTTCAGCACGCGGCTCTCGCCGGTCAGGGTGTCGATGGCGACTTCGCTGCAGGCGGCGCCGTAGGCAAAGTAATAAAACGGCCGGCCGCTCAAAGTGGTTTTGTCGTAGTGGATTTTCGGCGTGCGGTAAAAGCCGTCGCTCCAGAGCTGGATGCGGTTGGCATGCGCCATGCGCACGACGTCGGGAAAGAGCCGGCTGGCTTTGGGTGAGCTGATGGCGCCGCCTGCAAAACGCACGGCACCAGCACCGCAACCGTCCAGCCCGGCCACAAACCGCGCCAGGTTGTGACGCACATTGCGGGCCGCGTACTGCGCGGCGCGTGCATTGAGGTCGGTGCCGGCGGATGCGGCGGTGGCGGACGCGTTGGGGATTTTGCTGGTGTCGCTGGCCGTGGCCAGCACGTCTTCAAACGCCACGCCGAGCTCGTCGGCCACGATTTGCGCGACCTTGGTGTTCAGGCCCTGGCCCATTTCGGTGCCGCCGTGGTTCACCTGCACGCTGCCGTCGGTGTAAACATGCACCAGCGCGCCGGCCTGGTTGAACAGCGTGGCGGTGAAGGAGATGCCGAACTTGACCGGCGTGATGGCAATGCCGCGCTTGATCACCGGGCTGCTGGCGTTCCATGCCAAAATGGCATCCCGCCGGCAGCGGTATTGCGAAGTTTGCTCCAGTTTTGATAGCAAAGGTTCGAGGATGTTGTCTTCTACCTTCATCTGGTAGTGAGTGACATTTCTCTCGTCCACGCCGTACAGGTTGCGCCTGCGCACATCCAGCGGGTCCAGCTTGAGGTGCCGCGCGATATCACCGAGGACGGTTTCAATCAGCACTACGCCCTGTGGCCCGCCAAAGCCGCGAAACGCCGTGTGGCTTTGCGTGTTGGTCTTGCAGCGGTAAGACGCGATCTCCACATCCTGCAAAAAGTAGGCGTTGTCGGTGTGGAAAATCGCGCGGTCGGCCACCGGGCCGCTGAGGTCGGCGCTGAAGCCGCAGTTGGCCGCCATCATCAGCTTCAGGCCGGACAGGCGGCCGGTGTCGTCGAAGCCCACGGTGTAGTCATAGGCAAACGGGTGGCGCTTGCCGGTGACCATGAAGTCGTCGTCGCGGTCCAGCCGGAGCTTGATGGGGCATTTGAGCTTGTGGGCTGCGATCGCTGCCCACACCGCCAGGTGGCCGGCTTGGGTTTCCTTGCCGCCAAAACCCCCGCCCATGCGCCGGCACTCCACACGAACCGCATGGTTGTTGATGCCCAGCGCGTGCGACACCCAATGCTGCACCTCTCCCGGGTGCTGGGTGCTGGAATACACCAGCCACTGGTTTTGCTCCTGCGGAACAACGTAGGCGATCTGGCCTTCGAGGTAAAAGTGTTCCTGGCCGCCGACTTCAAGCTGGCCGGCAAGCAGGTGCGGGGCCGACTTCAGCGCCTCTACCGCACTACCGCGCTTCACAAACACCGGTGGCAACACATAACTCTCGGCCTTCAGCGCGTCTCGCACATTCAGGATGGCCGGCAGTTCTTCGATGCTGAGTTTGACCTTGCGCGCAGCCCGGCGCGCCTGCATCACCGATGCGGCCACCACCAGTCCGATGACCTGGCCGATGTGTTCGACCGTGTTGGTGGCGAAGACCGGCTCGTCATGCACAAAGGTAGCCAAGAGCGGGTCGCCCGGAATGTCGCGCGCCAGGATCACGTCACGCACACCGGGCAGGCCCAATGCGTCGCTGGCATCGACGCCCAGCAGGCGCCCGTGCGCCAGCGTCGAGAGAATCGGAGCCGCGTACAAAGTGCCTCGGATTTCAGCGATGTCGTCTACATAGGTCGCCGAGCCAGCGACCTGGGCGCGTGCGCTTTCGTGCGGGTGCGAGCGACCGGCGGCACCGCTGCGTTTGGGCTTGCCTGGTGCGTCAGGGACGGCCTTCACCGACGGCGCGACCGGTGTGACCGGCACCAGCGGCGTGGAGGGGTTGTCCGCGCGGCTGATAGCGCCTTGGTGGTGGTTTTTTTCTCGGGCGTTCATGCTGCCGCCTCAGGACTGTCATTGCGGGCCTGACCCGCAATCCACCCACGGTCGCGCTGCGTCGCCATGGATGCCGGGTCGAGGCCCGGCATGGCAGGCCGCGTGGTTTCGAGATTGATCTGCTGCACGCCCTGGCTTTCCAGCCAGAAGCGTTGCAGCAAGTTGCCCAGCACCTCGCTGCGGTAGGCGTTTGATGCGCGCATATCGGAGATCGGCTGGAATTCGGCGCGCAGTGTGGCCATCGCCTGCCTGACGGTGTTCGGCGTCCACGGCTGGCCGGCCAGCGCGGCTTCGGTTTGAACGGCGCGTACCGGCGTTGCTGCCACGCCGCCGGCGCCTATCGACGCGCTGGTTACGGTGCCGTTGTCGATGCGCAGGTTCAGGGCCAGGCAGACTGCGGAGATGTCGTCGTCGTAGCGCTTGGAGATTTTGTAGACGCGCAGCAGCTCCTGCCGCTCACCCTCGCCCTCGCTCCGGAAGGGTGAGGCAGCAAGAGCGCTGGCCCGTTCTCCCCGGAAGGTCGAGGGAGTAAGACCGTTGACCTGCGCCCGCGAGCGAGTCGGGCTGTTCACTCTCTCCCCCCCTGCGAGAGGGCCGGGGAGAGGGCTCCCCGACCGCGGCCGCGGCACCTTGATCCAGGCCAGCACTTCGGCGGGCGCCATCACGCTTTTGCGGTAGCCGGCGTACAGGGCTTCCAGCGGCATTTCACGATGGCCGCGCTGGCTCATCAGCACCACGCTGGCACCCAGTGCAATCAGCAGCGGCATCGAGTCGCCGATGGGCGAGCCATTGGCCACGTTGCCGCCCAGGGTGCCGGCGTTGCGCACCGGCAGGCCGCCAAAGCGGGCGGCGAAGGTCTGCAGCTGCGGCCGGTCTTTCACCAGGGCCGCATAGGCATCGCTCAATGGCACTGCGGCGCCTATCGCGATGTGATGCGGATAGTCTTCAATGCGGCGCAGTTCCTGCACTCGGGTCAGGTCGAGCACCTGGCCAAACTGCATGTGCATCTTGGTCACCCACAAACCCACGTCGGTGCAGCCGGCGACGATTTGGGCGTCGGGGTGCGCGGCGCGGGCCGCCAGCAGCGCGGCCAGATTGGATGGAGACATGTAAGCCGAATCTGCCTCCAGCCCTTTACTGGCGGGCGCAAGCAGCTTCAGTTTTTGTAGCAAATCGGCTTCGTCCACTGCCACGGCCGGCAGCGCCGCCATCTGCTGGGCGGCGTCCAGAATCGGCCGGTAGCCGGTGCAGCGGCACAGATTGCCCGAGAGGTCCTGCTGCGCAAGTTCCCGGGTGATGGTTCGGCCCTGGCAGACATGGTTCTGGTACATGCCAAACAGGCTCATGACAAACCCCGGTGTGCAAAAGCCGCATTGCGAGCCATGGCACTGCACCATGGCTTCCTGCGCCGGATGCAAGCCTGCTCCGCTCGGTGCGCCTGGCCCCCCGCCCGCACGCGACGGTTTGATCAGCGGGTCGGTGGCCAGGTCTTCCACCGTCCACAGCGCCATACCGTCGATGGAATGCGCCAGGCGGATGCAGCTGTTGATGGCGCGGTAACGGATGTGATCCCCCTCGACCTCGCCGGTGACCACCGTGCAGGTGCCGCAGTCGCCTTCGCCGCAGCCTTCCTTGGTGCCGGTGCAGCCCAGGTCCTCGCGCAACACCTCCAGCAGCGTGCGACTGGGTGGTACATTGGCGAGCGACACCACTTGGCCACCCCTGACAAATTGAATGGTTTTTAGAGGCTTTTGAATATCCATGCGTACTAGGGTAAAGCTATTTGACTTGGGCGGGTATACCTATCGTCATATCAGGGCAATGCACAAAAAGGTATGAAAGACCACGCCTTGTTTGACAAGATAGACCTCCATCTCGTAAGGGTCTTGAACACCGTGCTGACCGAACGCAGCGTCTCCCGCGCTGCTATCCGCCTGGGCATGTACCAACCCGCTGTCAGCGCTGCGCTCAAACGTCTGCGCGCCCTGGCGGGCGACCCGCTGCTGGTGCGCTCAGGGGCCGGCATAGTGCCTACCGAGGCCGGCCTGCGTATGATCGAGCCGTCGGCCAGCATCCTCCGGGCCACCGAAGTGCTGTTCAGTGACGCCCGCGGGTTTGACCCGGCCACCGCGACCAGTACCTTCAGCCTCGCCGCCAGTGACTACCTGGACCCTTTGTTCCTGCCGCAGCTGGTCGCGCAGATCAAAACCCAGGCGCCGCTGTGCCATATCTCTGCCTCCGGGAGCGGGCAGGGTGAGGGCAGCGACGCAACTATTGTGGGTGCCGGGTGTACCGGGTGTATTGCGAGAAGCCCCCGCCCAGCCTTCCCCCCGCGCGGGCAGGAGCACAACAGGCTGCCCTGGGTGGCGGGTGCAGCTTTTTTGTTTTTGGAGTTGGCATGAATGCTTGTGTGAAGTCTGTAGCCCCTGACCGATTGCCCGAGTTGTTGCGCCTGATGCCCAAGGCCGAGCTGCACATCCACATCGAAGGCTCGCTCGAGCCCGAGCTGATTTTTGCACTGGCGCGGCGCAACGGCGTGGCGCTTCCTTATGCCAGCGTTGACGAGCTGCGCAGCGCCTACGCCTTCAGCAACCTGCAGAGCTTTCTGAATATTTATTACGCAGGCGCCAGCGTGTTGCTGAAAGAGCAGGATTTTTACGACATGGCGCGTGCCTATTTCGTCAAGGCGGCGCAAGACAATGTTGTCCACGCCGAACTTTTCTTCGACCCCCAGACCCATACGGCGCGTGGCGTCAGCATGGAAACCGTCATCAACGGCCTGCACCGCGCCTGCGTCGATGCAAAGGCGGAACAAGGCCTGAGTGCGTCCCTCATTATGTGTTTTCTGCGCCACCTCAGTGAGGAGGAGGCGTTTGAAACGCTGGAGCAGGCATTGCCTTACCGCGATAAACTCATAGGCGTGGGCCTCGATTCTGGCGAAGTCGGCAACCCGCCCGAAAAATTTGCCCGCGTGTTTTCGCGTTGCCGTGAGCTGGGCTTTCACCTTGTCGCCCATGCCGGTGAGGAGGGCCCGCCCGAATACATCTGGACGGCGCTGGATGTGCTCAAGGTCGAACGCATCGACCACGGAGTGCAGTCCGTCAGGGACGCTGCACTGATGAAGCGCCTGGCGCAAGACCGCATTGCGCTAACGGTCTGCCCCTTGTCCAACCTCAAGCTTTGCGTGTTCCCCGATCTGGCGAAGCACAACCTGCGCCAGTTGCTCGACGCCGGCCTGGCCGTCACCATCAACTCCGACGATCCCGCTTACTTCGGCGGCTACATCAACGACAACTTCACGCAGACTTTTTCGGCCCTCGGTTTGCAGGCCCAGCACGCCTACACGCTGGCGCGCAACGGCTTTGAAGCGAGCTTTGTCGGAGCGGCGGCGAAGCGCCATCATATTGACCGGCTGAGCGAATGTTTTGACACTTTTCGCTAGGACCATAGGCCCGGAAGGCGCGATTAAAACCTTCGAAGGACAGATAACTCTGAATAAATTTGGCGAGCATGGGTTCGTGCGCCTTGCCCTGAGCAAAAATCCATCGGTTTTAAATCTGCCATCAAGAATGCAACACTACACTAGCGCGTCGACCGCGGCGGTGTTGTCCGGGAAACGCGCCGTTGGTAAATATAGACCGTCGCCGGCGGCACATTCCGCCAGCTAAAGCTGGCACGTCGCGTGCTCAGTTCCAGCGCCTCGATCACCTCACGCGTCACCGGATTGATAGGGCCGTAGGTGAACTGGATGAAGCGCCCTTCCGGCTGCAGGCTGTCGAATGCTGCCTGCAGTATCGACTGCTGCGTTTGCCGTGGCAGCGACAGCAGACCCAAGCCAGAGATGACTGCGTCCGCGCGGTCTTCCCCGGAAAAGCCATGGGCCTTGGCGATCTCGAACAGGTTGCCTGCATCGCCGCAAACGACAGCCGCGCCAGAAAACTGCTTGGCCAGATGTTGGTGCAACTCCTCGTTCAGCTCAAGGACCAGCAAGTCGGCCGGCGCCATGCCGTGGTCGAGCAATGCCTGGGTGAAGACGCCGGTGCCACCACCCAGTTCAATGACGCGTCGGCAGGGCTTGGGCAGTTGGGTCATCATCTGCCGCGCCAGTTGTTTGCCAGAGGGCGAAATGGCAGCTACCCGCAGCGGGTTTTTCAGCCATTGCCGGAAGAAAGTCCAACCCGCCGGCAGGCTGCGGGTCGAGGCGTCTTTCGTCTTCATTCGCCGAGCATAAGGCCTGAGCGATTATTTCGCCCGGGTTTATCGGGGGGGCGCAATGATGCTGGAAACCGGATTCTGACCGCTTTCCTGCGCTGGCAAGACCGCACGAGCGCTCGCGGTCGCTGGGCTCGGCAGCCAAGGCCGTCGATGCCATGCAGGCCCGCGGGCTGACCCCCCGGCGCGGGGCGGTCGGCCTGAACCGTTAAAATGAGAAATGATCTGTGTGCCGCCCCGGCGCATGGGTGTTCTTTTGATCCGGGGCCATGTAGAGGACCACCATGTATAAAAACCTCGTGACCACGGTCATTGTGACGCTCGTGGCCGCCTGTTTATCATCTCCCGCGTTTTCCCAGACTGCCGTTCCGTCCAGCGAGGCGCTGAAAATCGGTTTTGTCTATGTTGCTCCCCTCACCGCAGCCGGCTGGGTGCGGCAGCACGAAGAAGCCCGCAAGGCTGTCGAAGCGGCGCTGGGCGACCGGGTCAAAACCGTTTATGTGGAAAACGTCGCAGAGGGCGCCGGCCAGACCTTCAGCGATGCGCAGATTTCGGGCATGAACTTTCTCGCGCAGGGCGTACCGGGCAAGCTGAACCCCTGAGAAAGGAACCCATCATCATGAGCTACCAGGTCAAAGAGATTTTTTACACGCTGCAGGGCGAGGGCGCCAACGCGGGCCGTCCTGCGGTTTTTTGCCGCTTTGCCGGCTGCAACCTGTGGTCGGGCCGTGCACAGGACCGCAGCACAGCCATCTGCCGGTTTTGTGACACGGATTTTGTCGGCACTGACGGCACGCTGGGCGGCAAATTTGCAGATGCTGGAGCACTTGCCCGCCAGATCGAAGCGCAGTGGCCAGCCGCTGGCGCTGAGCACCGCTTTGTCGTAATGACCGGCGGCGAGCCGCTGCTGCAACTCGACGCCGCGCTGATTGAGGCCTTGCATGCGCGCGGTTTTGTAATTGCGGTCGAAACCAATGGCACCATTGCGGCGCCCGCCGGCATCGACTGGCTCTGCGTCAGCCCGAAAGCCGGCGCGCCCTGGGTGCAGCGAGAGGGCCACGAACTCAAGGTGGTGTGGCCACAGGCCGGTTTTGATCTGTTGGAACTGGAGGCAGCCCGATTTACCCATCGCTTCCTGCAACCGATGGACAGCCCGGAGCGGCAGCGCAATACCGAGGCTTGCATTCAGGTCTGCCTGGCGCGGCCCGCGTGGCGGCTGAGCCTGCAGACCCACAAAATCACGGGAATCCGATGAACTACGCCATCAGCCAAAAGTTCTTTTTTGACGCGGCGCACACACTCAAACGGCAGATCGAAGCCGACAGCAGTCTGCGCATTCATGGCCACACCTACAACGCCGAAGTGTTTCTGAGCGGGCAGCCCGATCCGCACACCGGCATGGTGGTTGATCTGGGCCGGGTGCGGCGCGAGGTTGAGCAACTGCGGCAGCAACTGGACCACCACATGCTCGATGACATTGCCGGCCTGGGCCCGGCCACCCTGGAGAACCTGTGCCGCTTTATCTTTCAGAACCTGCAGCCGCGTCTGCCCGCCTTGAGCTCGGTCCGCGTCTGGCGCGAGTCGCTGGGTGACAGCTGCACGCTCAGTCAATAGTCTTTTACGGCCCGGGCTGCAGGCGCGGTCCACCGCTGAGGTACGCTTGCAACCATGAAAGCGTACCGCGCCTCCATTCTCTACTTTGCCGGCCCGGCACAAGCCGTGCTGGAGACAGACGGCTTGCTGGTCGTGGGCGCCAACCCGCAGGGCCGGCAAGTGGTGCAGGCGGTCGGCTCCTATGCTCAGCTCGGCGCGCGCTACCCCGATGTTGCCGTGCAGCGGCTGCCGGGCCGCATCATCGCGCCGGGCTTTGTGGACATGCACATCCACTACCCGCAACTCGACGTGATCGGCTCGCCTGCCGAAGGCTTGCTGCCGTGGCTGGATACCTACACCTTTCCTCATGAAAAGCGCTTCTCTGACTACGAATACAGTGCGCAAGCGGCTACATTTTTCATCGCAGAACTACTTCGTCATGGGGTGACCACGGCGCTGACTTTTGCCACTTCGCATCCCGAGTCGGTCAACGCGCTGCTGGGCGAAGCGCAACAGCGCAGCCTGCGCATGATCGCCGGCAAGGTGCTGATGGACCAGCACTCGCCCGAGGGGGTACGCGATGCCACCGAGCAAAGCCTGATCGACACCGAGGCACTGATCCAGCGCTGGCAGGGCGTGGACCGCCTCGGCTACGCGATCACGCCGCGTTTTGTGCCAAGCTGCAGCGAGGCCCAGCTGCGCGGTGCCGGCGAGCTGGCAGCCAGCTACCCGGAGGTGTGGATTCAGTCTCACGTGGCTGAGAACAAGGAGGAAGTGGCCTGGGTACGCCAGCTTTATCCCAAGGCGCGCAGCTACCTCAGTGTCTACGACAGTTTCGGCCTGCTGCGCCCGCGCGCCGTTTATGCGCACTGCATTCATATCGACGACGAAGACCGGGTGCTGATGCGCAGCACCGGTGCCGCGGCCGCCGTCAGCCCGACCAGCAATCTGTTTCTGGGCAGCGGTTTTTTTGACTATGCTGGCGCAGACCGGGTGGGGTTTCAGTACGGGCTGGGCAGCGACGTCGGCGGCGGCACCAGTTTCAGCCCCTTTCACACCATGCTGGCGGCGTATTACGTGGGGCGGGAAGGGCAGACCAAACCCGGGGTGTCGCTCACACCCCGGCAACTGTGGTGGCAGCATACGGGCGGCGCGGCGCGATCACTGGGTCTGGAGGGTGTGGTCGGTAACCTGCTGCCCGGCTGCGAAGCCGACTTTGTGGTGCTGAATCCGCAAGCCACGCCGCTGCTGGCACGCAAGACGGCGCAGGCCGGTAGCCTCGACGAACTGCTGTTTGCGCTGATCGTGCTGGGCGACGACCGCCTGATAGCTAAAACCGTGATTTCGCAGGCGACCGATCAGGGGGGCGAGGGTTGAGCTAAAAAGTTTTGATCGAATTGGCCTTTAGTCATTGCTGGATATGCGCTGATAGCTATCAAAAGAAGAGCGACCACGGCGGCCCGCCGTTCCGCTGCTAGATCAGCTTCTTGTCGCGCAGGGAGTCGGTACGCGGGCCCGGCTTGACCCGTGCTGTGGCGATCACGAACAGTGCGGACGGGCGTCGCGCCATGCGGTTCCCTAGAATAGGGGGATCAACAGGGCTATGGAAAAGAAAGTATGAGCATCAAAAGCGACAAATGGATACGCCGTATGGCGGAGAGCACCGGCATGATCGAGCCCTTCGAGCCGGGCCAGATCCGCGAGCGGGAAGGCAAAAAAATCATCAGCTACGGCACCAGCAGCTATGGCTATGACATCCGCTGCGCGCCCGAGTTCAAGGTCTTCACCAACATCCACAGCACGGTGGTGGACCCGAAGAACTTCGACGAGAAGAGCTTCGTGGATTTTCACGGCGATTCCTGCATCATTCCGCCCAACAGCTTCGCGCTGGCGCGTACGCTCGAGTACTTCCGCATCCCGCGCAATGTGCTGACCATCTGCCTGGGAAAAAGCACTTACGCCCGTTGCGGCATCATCGTCAACGTCACGCCGTTGGAGCCCGAGTGGGAAGGGTTTGTGACGCTGGAGTTTTCCAACACCACGCCGCTGCCCGCCAAGATCTATGCCGGGGAGGGCTGTGCGCAGGTGCTGTTCTTTGAGAGCGATGAAGTCTGCGAAATTTCTTACAAAGACCGCGGTGGGAAGTACCAGGGGCAGGTTGGGGTGACCCTGCCCAAAGCGTGATTTACCGTGTCTGAAGCGATCCCTCGTTAGTTGCAACTTTTTCTCGCCGCGCGCAGTGGGTCGCCG
>JBKJZS010000268.1:0-2168 GCA_046714915.1 Polaromonas sp.
GCGGGGGCGGGTCAACTCGGGAGAGGCTTCGACAGGCTCAGCCCGAACGGGCGAAGAGGAATGTAGGGTGCGCCAGCGCGCCAGCACATCCGGCAGGTTGTTCTTCAGATGCTCTTCTTTTGATAGCTGCTTGCGCCCATCCCTTATGGGCTGGAGGCCTAATTTATCCTCAGCCAGCAAGGGCTGACGCTTGTCGTCCAGGCTCCAACCGTCGGCCTGCATGTCGTAAAACCAGACATGGTCGGTGCCGCCACTGTTGGTTTTGGTGAAAAACAAAATGGCGGTGCTGACACCCGCATAGGGCTTGAACACGCCGCCGGGCAGGCTGACGATGCCGTCGAGCTTTTGCTCTTCAACCAGCATCTTGCGCAGCGTCTTGTGCGCGGTGCTGGAGCCGAACAACACGCCGTCGGGCACGATGACCGCGGCACGGCCGCCGGGCTTGAGCAGCCGCATAAAGAGTGCCAGAAACAGCAGCTCGGTCTTTTTGGTCTTGACGGTTTGCAGCAAATCCTTGGCCACGTTTTCATAGTCGAGGCTGCCAGCAAAGGGCGGATTCGCCAGCACCAGGCTGTAGCGGCCTTCTTCGCCGCCGTGGTCTTGCGCCAGCGAGTCGCGATAGGTGATGGCCGGGTTTTCGACACCATGCAGCAGCATGTTAATGCTGCCGATGCGCAGCATGGTGTTGTCAAAGTCGTAGCCATGGAACATGCCATGGTTGAAGTGCTTGTTCAGCTTGGCGTCGTGGAACAGCGCTTCGTGGTTGTCGCGTAAATATTCACCGGCTGCCACGAGAAAGCCACAAGTGCCACTGGCGGGATCACAAATCACGTCTTGCGGTGTGGGCGCCGTCATCTCAACCATCAACTCGATGATGTGACGCGGTGTACGGAATTGCCCGTTTTGGCCGGCGCTGGCGATCTTGCCCAGCATGTACTCATACAGGTCGCCCTTGGTATCGCGGTTGTCCATGGGCACCGCATCGAGCAGATCCACCACCTTGGCCAGCAATGCGGGCGTGGGAATAGTGAAGCGCGCGTCTTTCATGTGGTGGGCGTAGGTGGAACCTTCGCCCGAGCCATTGACGCTCAAGGTGCGCAGAAACGGAAAGACATGTTCGCCGACGATGACGAACATTTCGGACGGCGCTTCGTTCTTGAAGTGGCTCCAACGAAGGGATTCGAACCCCAAACCACGAACGTCTTTGCCCTCAGGAAAAACGCGGCGCTCCATGGGCCGCTTGAGGCGGGTGGCCTTGTTTTCTTCAAGGGTGTGTAGGTCGTCCAGGCGGCGCAGAAACAGCAGGTAGGTGATCTGCTCGATCACCTCCAGCGGGTTGGCAATGCCTCCCGACCAGAAGGCGTTCCAGATTTGGTCAATTTTTGATTTAAGTTCGCCAGTGAGCATCCGGCAATTAAACCAGCTTTAACCCGGCCTCAAAGCAGCAAGGCGTTGACCCGCTTCACATAAGCCGCCGGATCGTCCGGCAGCCCACCTTCGGCCAGCAGGGCCTGGTCGAACAGGATGTGAGCGAGGTCATCGAAGTGCTCACTGCCTTCGAGCTTTTGGACCAGCGGGTGCTGGGCATTGATTTCCAGAATCGGCTTGACCTCGGGCGCGGCCTGGCCGGCCTGTTTGAGCATGCGCGCCAGCTGCGTGGACATGTCGCCGTCCTGCACCACCAGGCAGGCCGGTGAATCGACCAGCCGCGTGGTCGCACGAACGTCTTTTGCCTTGTCTTTCAAGACTTCCTTGAGCTTGTCAAGAATCGGCTTGAACTGGGTCTGCGCTTCCTCGGCGGCTTTTTTCTCGTCCTCGTCCTGCAGCTTGCCCAGATCGACCGCGCCCTTGGCGACCGACTGCAGCGGCGTGCCGTCGAACTCGTTCAGGTAGTTCAGCGCCCACTCGTCGACGCGGTCCGTCATCAGCAGGACTTCGATGCCCTTCTTGCGGAAGACCTCCAGCTGCGGGCTGTTCCTGGCCGCCGGCAGGCTGTCGGCGGTGATGTAGTAGATCGCGTCCTGGCCTTCCTTCATCCGCGCCTTGTACTCGGCGAAAGAAACGGTTGGTGTATCGACAGTCGTCGATGCAAAGCGCAGCAGCTTCGAAAGCCGCTCATGATTCGCGAAGTCTTCGCCCAGGCCTTCCTTGAGCACAGAGCCGAACTC
>JBKJZS010000269.1:0-3781 GCA_046714915.1 Polaromonas sp.
CCCGTATTGCTCTTGGGAGCGTGGGCTCAATGAGAACCACAATGGCTTGCTGCGCCCGTACTTTCCCAAGAAGACCCGCTTTCTCAAGGTGAGCCAGCATGAGGTCAATGAGGCGCTGTACCTGCTCAACCACAGACCTCGCAAGTGCTTGGGCTACCGCACGCCGCACGAGGTCTTTTAGGGCTTGAAGATGCAGCCGATTGAACTGCCTTTTGTTGCGCTTTGTACTTGAATCTGCGTGCTCAAAGAATCAGCGGCTCAAGAGCAGTCCGGTGGCGCCTTCCTTTTTTCCAGCGCTCGGTCGGCATAACGGCCAAAGCGCCAAGCGGCCGCTTCCTGCGTGATACGCCGCCAGGTACTGCGTTTTTCGACCGGACTCAGCTCGGGCCAGTGCTGCACTTCGTCGAATGTGCGGCCGCAGCCTTTGCACATCTCGTCCCCCTGGCTGGTCGAGCAGATCGCGATGCAGGGTGTGTCTGCCGTGGTGTCGTACCAGACGCGCCAGGCCGCCATGGCTGGGGCGGGAAAACCGGCCTCCTCGGCTTCGTCCTCGTGGTAAAAAACCAGCAGCGCATACACCTCAGCCAGCGCGCGCAGCTCGGGCGCCAGCGTTACGCCGTCAGGCGACGGCTTTTTCTCGCGCCAGAAATTGATGGCGGTTTCGATGTCGGTGATGTGGATGCCAGGCATGCGTATCAAGAAAGAGGTAAGTGGACGCTAAAAAAATGAGCCGGCACCAAGAGGGCGCCACTGATATAGGCAGTTGGATCATGAATTATGGGCCAGACAAGGGCCTCGTCCGGGCCAGCGGGCCTTAGCAATTTTTTACTTGCCATTGCAGGCATTGAATCAACCCGTGGATGAATGCCGGTGCAAACGAGCCACGCTTCAGACGGTCCAAGACGGAGATACAGAGAATCCATTTGCCAAAATGTGCGGTTTATTGTCAAATGGGTTACGAAGGGGAGTAACTCCCTGGTTTTGCTGCATTACAAGTTAAAACAAACAAACAGCAAAATTGCTTCAGCAAGTCGTCATTACGAAGTTTCAACTTCTGGCTTGCTGGACATGCAGCGACACTGCATGTCGAGCCAGACCTTCGATTGACCTGTACAGGTTTGATCGAGGCGTCCGCAGCGCTAAGCCGCTACGTCACTCACTGACCTGTCCAACTTTAACGAAGCTGGTTATCCGCGCGCGGATGGCCACGTCGAAACTCGGATATTGGAGTGTGTGAACATGGAACTTTTCTCATCGCCTTGGTGGTCGGCCTTGCTGGCCATCATCCTGATCGATCTGGTACTGGCCGGCGACAACGCCATCGTGATTGCGCTGGCCGCGCGCAACCTGCCACCCCATCTGCAAAAAAAGGCCATTATCTGGGGCACAGTGGGAGCCATCGTCGTGCGTTCGGTCATGACGGTAGGCGTCGTGTGGCTGCTGAAAGTCCCGGGCCTGATGCTCGTCGGTGGTTTGGGCCTGTTGTGGATTGCCTACAAGTTGCTGGCTGACCAGGGCGACAAGGCGCATGACGGTCCTGTGGTCAGCAGCTTCTGGGGCGCCATGAAAACCATCATGATCGCCGATGCGGTGATGGGGGTTGACAATGTGCTGGGCGTGGCAGGCGCCGCCCAAGGCTCGTTTGACCTGGTCATCATCGGCCTGCTGGTCAGCGTCCCCATTGTGGTCTTCGGCAGTGCCCTCATGCTCAAGCTGGTCGAACGATTTCCCATCATCATGCATGTGGGCGCGGCGGTGCTGGCCCTTACTGCAGCCAAGATGATTGTGAGCGAGCCTTGGCTGGACGCCGTTTATGGCGGCCCGGCGTCCATGTCGGCGGCTGAAACCCTGCACACTGCCGCGCAGTGGGCAACTTATGCACTGGCCGTGGCCGGTGTGCTTGTCGCCGGCTGGTTGGCCACGCGCCGCTCCAAAGTCGGACGTGCCAACAAACTCATTACCGAATGAACCCCAGTGCAACCGCAGGGGACGGAACAGGCCACTGCAATCGCAGCCCGAAGCGTACCTAGCTAGTAAACCAAGGGGAACTTTTATGGACACCATGATTGTATATAACGATGAAGCGGCTTATGCGCTGAAAATGCTGACGCCCCTGCTGCCGTCCGGCCCCGCACGCACGCCCACCCGCTGGATTGTGGTGGGTTGCGCACCGCGCATCACGCACCACGTCAGCAAATGGGTCACCAAGAGCGCCCGTGAAAGCTGGCGCGGCAAGTGGGCCGAGAAGGTCTTTGCGCAGATCGTTTCCCTGTTGCAGGCGCCTGGTGACTTGATCATCACCCAGGTGGCGCGCGGCCCCTTGGGCGAGCTGACCGATTCGCTGCTTGCCCAGCACGGCGCGGCGCGGGTACTGGACGCGCGCCGGCCGAAGTTCGGCGCGGATCCGCAACCCGTCACCAGGCAGCAACCCCAGGAACCGCAAGGCGTTTGGGGCTACGCGGCCGCTGTGGCCGGCGCCGGCGTGCTGGTAGCTGCGGACTAGGAGCTAGACAGACTCCTGGACAGCCGGCCTGCCGGCGCCAGGTTCGCAGCGGCCTGTCCGCCAGTGGCGGGCAGGCTGGCCTGCGATGCTATTCTTGTGTTCATGAAACTCCTTGTTAAATGGCTTTGCAGCGCTGCCGCCCTGCTGGCCGTCGCACACATTTATTCCGGCGTGGTGGTGACCAGCTTCACCTCCGCCTTGATTGCGGCGGCGGTACTTGGCGCGCTCAGTACCTTGCTGCGTCCAGTGCTGATAGTGCTCACCCTGCCGGTGACGCTGGTAACGCTGGGGCTGTTTTTGTTTGTCATCAACGCCTTGATGTTCTGGGCGGCAGCCAGCCTGCTCAGCGGCCTGCACGTCACCGGCTTTATCGCGGCCCTGATTGGCTCGCTGATGTATTCGGGGCTGCAGCTAGCGATCGAGTTTGTCCTGGAGCGCCTGTTCTCGAAGTAGCTGGTCAATCTCGCGCGCCCGCGTGTCGATGATGGAGCTGTCAATGTAGTTGCTGGCCGCCGCGTTGTTATCACGGCTGCTGCGCATCAAGTCCTGCGCCGCCTTGAAACGGTCCCGCGCCGCGCCGTAATCGAGCTGGGCCACGCGGCTCTCGGCATCGGCCCGAATCGCCCTCAGGCTCTGGCCCTGCTTGCCGTGAGCCAGCGCCAGCAGTTCCCAGGCAATCGCATCTTTGGGATGGGTGCTGACCCAGCTCTGCAGGCGGCTTGACGCGTTCGGCGCGCGGCCTGCCGCCAGGTCGGCCCTGGCTTGCAGCAATACCGCGGCTCGGCTGCCGGTGTTCGCCAGCGGGGGCATGCCGGCAGCGTTGCCAGCCACAATTTCCACCTCCAGCGCCAGCCATTCAACCCGGTCGGCCAGCAATGGGTCCAGGGCTGTTGCTGGCTTCAGTTTGGCGATCATGCTGCGGGCCAGTGCGTAGTTGCGCAGTTGGGTAGCCGCCAGGGTGCCGGCATACAGGGCGCCGGCATCTCGGGGCGTCACGACCGCAGCGACAGGCAGAACAACACGCTGCGCGTCGGCCACCAGAGGGCGCAAGGCATCCACACTGGTGTCGCCCAGCACGCGCGCACGCGCGGCCATCATCGCGTGGATCACGCCGGCGCTGCCGGCTCTCTCAGCCGCTGCTGGCAGCGCCGCAGAAGTGCCCCCTTCCAGTTGCAGCCTGCCCTTGACGTCGGCAATACGCTCGGTGGTCAGCGGGTGGCTGCGCAGGTATGGATAGGAGCCGTTGTCATTGAGCCGCGAGGCCTGCTGCAGCTTGTC
>JBKJZS010000270.1:0-4381 GCA_046714915.1 Polaromonas sp.
CGCCTGTACCCTGCGGCACACTCTCGTGCGGCAGGTTGGGCACGGCCAGCAGCAGCGTCTGCATTTCGCTCTGGATGACCTCCAGGCGCAGCGCACAGCGCTCCAGCTCGGCCTTGAAAGCAGTCACCTGCGCCATCACCGGCGCGGCGTCTTCGCCTTTGGCCTTGAGCTGGCCGATCTGCTTGGACAGGGTGTTGCGCTGGTTTTGCAGTTCCTCGGTGCGGATTTGCTGCGTCTTGCGCTCGGCCTCCAGTGCCTGGAACGCCTCCACATTGAGAAAGGCTTGCGGATTCTTTCGGGCTTGCAGGCGCGCAATGACCGAGGGAAGGTCTTTTCGGAGCAGGTTGATGTCTAACATGACGTGATTGTATTTTGTGCCGCAGCGGGGACGGCCGCCGCCGGATTCAGTTCAAGCTGGCCGGGTCCAGGTTGGCGCCGCAAAGAATCAGACAGACTTTTTCATCGGCCCGCGGCAGATAGGCGCCGCTGTGCAGTGCGGCCAGCGGCAAGGCGGCGGCCGGCTCCACGGCCAGCTTCATCTCTTTCCACAACCACAGCTGCGCCGCCCGGATGGCCTCGTCGCTTAGCAGCAGCGCATCACGCACATGGGCCTGCGTCGCTGCCCAGGCGAGCTCGCCGATGCGTTTGGCGCCCAAAGAATCGGCGGCAATGCCGCTGACACTGACATCGACCGGCTGGCCGGCTTCACGCGCCTTGAACAGTGTCGGGGCCAGCGCAGGCTCCAGCGCCACCACGCGGCTGCGCTGTTCAAACCAGTTGGCTACGCCGCCAATCAAACCACCCCCGCCGACGCTGACCAGCACCGCATCCGGCACACCCCCCTGCTGCTCGATTTCCAGTGCCAGCGTGCCGGCCCCGGCCACCACTTCCGGCTGGTCGTAGGCGTGCGTCAGCAGCGCGCCGGTTTGCTGCTGACGCGTCAGGCAGGCCTGCAATGCGTCGGCGTAGGCCGCCCCGGCAACCACCACTTGCGCACCCAGCGCCGCCAGCCGGTCGCGTTTGGCCAGGCTGGATACTTCTGGCACAAACACCTCGCAGCGCACCCCCAGTTCTCTGGCCGCGGCCGCCGTCGCAATGCCGGCGTTGCCGCCCGACGCGACGATCACACCGCTGGCCGGAATCGGGTGGGACAGCAGCCGGTTCAGCATGCCGCGCGCCTTGAAGCTGCCGCCGGTCTGCAGGTGCTCCAGCTTGAGCCAGACTTCGGCACAGGCGACGCCGAGCGCCCGGCCAGGCAGCACCCACACCGGGGTTTTACGAATAAAATGGCTGTAGCCCTTTAAGAACCTTCGTTGACAGCTCTCAATTTGATAGCGATCTGTCATCGGCTCAGCTACGATCCGGCATGCAGGTCGCTGCCGATGGCGTCCAGCGTGGACTCGTCCAGTTTGAGCCCCTTGGGCAGGGGAAACTTGATGGTTTCCTCAATGCCCGACATCTTGCGCACCGACACGGCACCCAGTGCCCGGATGCGATCAATCACCTGCTTGACCAGAATTTCAGGGGCTGACGCACCGGCGGTCAGGCCGACACGGCTTTTGCCTTCGAACCATGCGGGCTGAAGCTCGCTGGCATCGTCCACCATGTAGGCCTCGGTGCCGAGCTTGACGGCCAGCTCGCGCAGGCGGTTGCTGTTGGAGCTGGTGGGGCTGCCGACAACAATCACAATATCCACCTGGGGGCTCATCACCTTGACGGCGTCCTGCCGGTTTTGCGTGGCGTAACAAATGTCTTGCTGCTTGGGCTCGCGCACCTGCGGAAAACGCGCTTTCACGGCGGCGCTGATCTCGGCGGCATCGTCCACGCTCAGGGTGGTTTGGGTCACCAGCGCCAGTTTGGCGGTCTGCGCCGGCGCAATACGCGCCACATCGGCCACGTCTTCGACCAGGTGAATGCCGCTGTCGAGCTGACCCATCGTGCCCTCGACCTCGGGGTGGCCCTTGTGGCCGATCATGATGAACTCGTAACCTTCCTTGTGCAGCTTGGCCACTTCCACATGCACCTTGGTCACCAGCGGGCAGGTGGCATCAAAAATCTGGAAGCCGCGGTCGCGGGCCTCCAGCTGGACGGCCTTGCTGACGCCGTGGGCGCTGAACACCAGCGTGGCGCCGGCCGGCACATCATCCAGGTCTTCGATAAAAATGGCGCCCTTGCTCTTGAGTTCATTGACGACATAGGTGTTATGCACAATTTCGTGGCGCACGTAAATCGGCGCGCCGAACTTGCCAAGCGCACGTTCGACAATTTCAATGGCCCGATCCACGCCAGCGCAAAAACCGCGCGGCTCTGCCAGCAGGATTTCTTGCGGCGCCAAGCTGGGTTCGGAGCGCAGCGACGCGCCGCCGCCAACAAGCTCAGCCCCGTTTTGTGATGAGAGGGGCAGCGCAACGCCGGGGGCATGCGAAGCGACCTGCGCAGGGGCCTTGTTGCTCATAAAACTCCAATCACAAACACCTCAAACACCACCGGCTGGCCCGCCAGCGGGTGGTTGAAGTCAAACTGCACCGCCTCGCCGTCGGACTTGAGCTGCTGCACTGCGCCCGCGTATTGGCCCAAGCCGTCGGGCGTCGGAAACTGCACCACATCGCCGACCTTGTACTGCTCGTTCGGGTCGCCCAGTTCATTGAGCAACCGGCGCGCCACCCATTGCACCAGGTCGGGGTTGCGCTCGCCAAAGGCCTCGCCCGCGGCCAGTTCCAAGGTGGTGCGCGCGCCTTCTGGCAAACCGAGCAGGCGCTGCTCGATGGCCGGCGACAACTCGCCGGTGCCCAGGCTCAGCGTGGCCGGTTTGCCGCTAAAGGTGTTGATGATGTCTGCGCCGTCAGGGCCGGCCATGCGGTAATGCAGGGTCAGAAAAGAGCTTTGCTGGACGAGCGCTTGAGCGGTTGCTTCCACGGTGGACATAGGACTTTCGGGGGCCAGCCCAGGCGGCTGACAACTGTTTGTAAACTGCCCCTATTGTAGAAAGCGCCGCCCGGACGGGAAAAGCCAAGCCTGTTTACCCCTGATACTGCCTCTGCAACGGCGTTTTACCTGCCTCCCCACTGACCCAGACCACCCATGCTTCTCAAAGACCTGCCCGAAGATGCGCGCCCGCGCGAAAAGCTGCTGGCCCGCGGCCCGGGTGCGCTGAGCGACGCCGAACTGCTGGCCTTGTTGCTGCGCTCGGGCCTGCCCGGCAAAAATGCGCTGCAGATGGGCCAGGAGCTGATGGACACCTTCGGCGGCGTGGCCGGGCTGCTGCACACCCCCGCCTCCGACCTGAAACGCATCAAGGGGCTGGGCCCGGCCAAACGCGCCGAACTGGTTGCCGTGCTGGAACTGTCACGCCGTGCGCTGGCGCAGCAGCTGCAGGACAAACCGCTGTTCGCGACACCGCAGGCGGTGCGCGACTACCTGCAGCTGCAGCTGGGCAGCCGCCCGCATGAAATATTTGCGGTGCTGTTTCTGGACAGCCAGCACCGCCTGATTGCGCTGGAAGAGTTGTTTCGCGGCACCCTGACGCAAACCAGCGTCTATCCGCGTGAGGTGGTGCTGCGCGCGCTGGCGCACCATGCCGGCAGCGTGGTGCTGGCCCACAACCACCCGAGCGGCGCGGCGCAGCCCTCGCGCGCCGACGAAGCGCTGACACAAACACTCAAGGCCGCGCTGGCGCTGGTCGACGTGCGCGTGCTCGATCACTTCATCGTGACCAGCACACAGGCGGTTTCGATGGCCGAGCTGGGTTTGCTCTGAACAACATGGCCACCAAACACCCCGCCATCAAGGACCTGAAAGGCCTGAAAGCGGTCAAGCTAGCGATTGAAACACGTGCCAGGCAGCAAGCCGAGCAGCAGGCCGCGCGGCTGGCCGCAGCGGCCCAAACCAAGGCCGAAAAAGAACTTTTCTCGCGCGCCGTCGGCCCGGTCAGGGCGCTGCCGGCAAAACACCTTCCCGGCCACAAGGCGCATCTGCCGCCGGCCCAGCCCGCGCCGATTCCGGTGCAGCAGCAGCGCGATGAGCTGGCCGTGATGCGCGAGGCGATCTCCGACGAGTTTGATGCCGAGACCCTGCTCGACACCGACGAAGCGCTGAGTTTTCGCCGCCCGGGAATGGGGCCGGACGTGGTGCGCAAGCTGCGCCGAGGCGGCTGGAGCATTCAGCGACAGCTCGACCTGCACGGCCTGCGCCGCGAAGACGCGCGCGACGCGCTGGCCCAGTTCGTCCGCGAAGCCCACAAAGCCGGCCTGCGCTGCGTGCGCGTGGTGCATGGCAAGGGCCTCGGCTCACCCGGCAAAACCCCGGTGCTCAAAGGCCGGGTGCAAAGCTGGCTGATCCAGAAGCAGGAGGTGCTGGCCTTTGTGCAGGCGCGGCCGGCCGA
>JBKJZS010000271.1:0-6720 GCA_046714915.1 Polaromonas sp.
GTTACTTGGGTTTGTAGGTGGCGGCACTGCCCGGCACCACCACACCCATGGAAATCACATACGTCAAAGCCTCATCAACACTCATTTTGAGCTCGATGCAGTCCACCTTTTTGAGCATGACAAAATAGCCCCCGGTGGGGTTGGGGGTGGTGGGAACATAGACGCTCAGGTAATCACCCTGCAGGTGGTTGACGACATCGCCGCCCGGGATGCCCGTCTGAAAAGCGATGGTCCAGACGCCTTCCCGCGGCCACTGCACCAGCAGCGCTTTTCGAAAGGCATTGCCGTTTTCTGAAAATAGCGTGTCAGACACCTGCTTGACGCTGGAATAAATCGACCGGACGATGGGAATTCGGCTGAGCAGCGCATCCCACCAGCTCACCAGTTTCCTGCCGAAGAAATTGGTGGCGATGGCGCCAATTGACAGCACGATGGCCAGCGCCAACAAAACACCGAAGCCCGGAATGTGAAAACCCAGCAATTTATCCGGATGCCAGGTGCCTGGAAGAATTTCCAGCGTCTGATCCAGCGTCCCGATAATCCAGTTCAGCAACCATACGGTGACGGCCAGCGGCACAAGGACCAGCAGCCCGGCCAGCAGCCATCTACGTATGGCGGCCATCAGCTCGCCGTGGCGGGAGTGATGGAGCTGGCGCCACCCGCCGGCGTCGACGCCGCGGGGGTCGGCGTGGCCGGCGTCGTTTTTGCAGCCGGCTCAGCCGGCTTGCTGTCTGCCGGCGCTGCCGCCGGAGCTTCAGCCCCATTCACGGGCGGAACCGCGGCGGCGCCACCACCGCTTCGGAAATCAGTGACATACCAGCCCGAGCCCTTGAGCTGAAAACCGGCTGCGGTGAGCTGTTTTTTGAAAGCGGGAGCGCCGCACTGGGGACAGTCAGTCAGGGGCGCGTCGGACATTTTTTGCAAAACGTCCTTGCTATGCCCGCAGGACTCGCATTTATAGGCGTAGATTGGCATGGTTTTGGAGGTTTTGTCAGGGGTATTCCATCCTGAAGTGACCCGCAGGATGCAAAACCTTTAATTATAGGCGCAGAACCCCACCAACGTGCATGACCCGCCCTCGTCATCGGATGCGGTTCGCAGGTGGACCGATCACCCTTCGATGGACAGCCGGTGATGGCTTGCATGGCTGTTTTCGATGGTCTGGGGGGCTAGCGAGCCGACCAGCATGCCCAGAGTCGCCGCCAGAACACCGGCCAGCTGGGCCGGAAACTGCTCGCCCAGTGAGGTGAACGTAAAGAGCAGCCAGGTCACGATGCCACAAACCACTGAAAGAATCGCACCCTGGGTGCTGGCTTTTTTCCAGTACAGACCAGCCACCAGCGGTATGAAAGCGCCCACCAGGGGCACCTGGTAGGCGCCCGAGACCATCTCGTAAATTGGCGTGCCCTGCATCGATATGGCGTAGACGAGCACCAGGCAGCTGAAAACCAGCACCGAGATCCGCATCAGCTTGAGCTCATGCTTGTCGCTCATTCTGGGCCTGAACTGGCGCCAGATATTCTCCACAAAAGTCACGCTGGGGGCCAGCAAGGTCGCAGACGCGGTCGACTTGACGGCCGACAGCAAGGCGCCGAAAAACAATACCTGCATGATGAAAGGCATTTTTTCCAGCACCAGCATAGGCAAGACCTTTTGCGGGTCTTCCTTGAGCAATGTGGCCGCCTGCTCGGGCATGATGATCAGGGCACTAACGACCAGAAACATCGGCACAAAGGCGAACAAGATGTAGAAAACACCCCCAATCACCGGCCCCTTGGTCGCAGCGCTGCGGCTGTTGGCCGACATCACACGTTGAAAAACGTCCTGCTGCGGAATCGAGCCGAACATCATGGTGATGGCCGCAGCCAAGAAAAACACGATATCCCGGAATTTGGGTTCCGGCCAGAAGTTGAACAAGTCCCGGCTGGTGGCCAGCGCAATGACCTTGTCGGCGCCACCGGCCATATTGCCGGCAAACACGGCCAGCACGGCCAGACCCGCGACCAGCACAATCATCTGGATAAAGTCGGTCACCGCCACCGACCACATGCCGCCAAACAGCGTGTACGCCAGCACCGAAGCGGTACCTATCAGCATGCCTGCCGTGGTGCTGATAGCGCCGCCTGACAGGATGTTGAACACCAACCCGAGAGCCGTAACCTGCGCGGCGACCCAGCCCAGGTAGCTGATCATGATGATGATGGAGCAAGCCACCTCGATGGTGCGGCCATACCGCTCACGGTAGTAGTCACTGATGGTCAACAGGGACATTTTGTACAGCTTGCCCGCGAAAAACAGACCGACCAGGATCAGGCAGGTTCCCGCCCCGAAGGGGTCTTCCACCACCCCATTGAGGCCGCTGTTGACGAACTTGGCCGGAATACCCAGCACCGTCTCAGCGCCAAACCAGGTGGCAAAGGTTGTGGTCACAATCATGATCAACGGCAGATTACGCCCTGCGATGGCGTAGTCGGCGGTGTTCTTGACGCGCCTGGCGGCGTACAGGCCGATGATGATGGTGACCAGCAGATAGACAAAAACCAGGGTTAACAGCACGGCGGGCCTCCTCAAGAATGCGTGATTATCACCAGAATACGCCCTGACTCCAATAAGCGCAGTTAACCGCCCGTCGGCTACTGGCATGAAGGCATGGGCAAACGCTGATTCACCCGCGCAAGAGCCCGCCGGGCCGTCATCTAGGCAGCGCGAGAACGGGCACGCCGTTGGCGGTGAACCCGCAGCGCTCACCCTGTGCCTAGCCCATGACACGCCACTCGGGCGCGTGTACGACGGCTCCAAGGGTTAAAAAAGGCGGATTCGCAGTACCAGCTGCATCACAAGCAGGCCCAGTGCAAAACCCAGGCCCCCATAAATCAGGCTTTGCAGCAGCTTGTTGGTGCGCCGCTGCTCGAGCAGCAGTTCCTGGAGTTCCCGGCGATTGCCCCCCCCTGATTTTTCAGGTACTGCTGCAGAAGCCTTGGCAGGCCAGGCAGCAACTTGGCGTAAGTCGGTGCTTCTGCCTTGAGCTGCTCCAGCAGTTTCTCGGGGCCCACCTGCTCCAGCATCCATGTTTCAAGAAACGGCTTGGCGGTACTCCACAGGTCGAGCTCCGGATCCAGCTCACGACCCAGGCCTTCGATGTTAAGCAGGGTTTTTTGCAGCAGCACCAGTTGCGGCTGGATCTCCACCTGGAAACGCCGCGAGGTCTGGAACAGGCGCATCAGCACCATGCCGAGCGAAATTTCCTTCAGGGGCCGGTCAAAGTAAGGCTCGCAGCAGGCGCGTATCGCGGCCTCGAGCTCGTCCACCCGCGTGCTGGCCGGCACCCAGCCGGACTCGATGTGCAGCTCGGCGACACGTTTGTAGTCACGCTGAAAAAACGCGCTGAAGTTCTGCGCCAGGTACTCCATGTCGACCTCGGTAAGCGTGCCCATGATGCCGAAGTCCAGCGAAATATAGCGCCCGAAGGTGGCGTTGTCGAGGCTGACCTGAATATTGCCGGGATGCATGTCAGCGTGAAAAAAACCGTCCCTGAACACCTGGGTAAAAAAGAGGGTGACACCGTCGCGCGCCAGTTTTTTGATATCCACGCCAGCATCGCGCAAGCGCTGGATCTGGCTGATGGGCACGCCATGCATGCGCTGCATCACCATCACATCGGGCATGCAGAAGTCCCAGATCATCTCCGGAATCAGCACCAAATTGAGGTTCTGCATGTTGCGGCGCAGCTGGGCCGCGTTGGCGGCCTCGCGCAACAAGTCCAGCTCGTCATGCAGGTATTTGTCAAACTCGGCCACCACTTCGCGCGGCTTGAGGCGTTTGCCGTCGGCCGTCAGGCCTTCGACCCAGCCCGCCATCATGTGCATCAGCGCCAGGTCTTTTTCAATCGCCGGCAGCATGTTGGGGCGCAGCACCTTGACCGCGACCTCGCGGCCGTCGGGCAAGGTGGCAAAGTGAACCTGCGCAATGGAGGCGCTGGCCACCGGTTCGCGTTCGAAGCTCGCAAAAATCTGACTGATCGGTCTGCCGAAGGATTTTTCAATGATGGCAATGGCCACGGCCGAGTCAAACGGCGGCACCCGGTCCTGCAACCTGGCCAGTTCGTTGGCGATGTCGATCGGCAGCAGATCACGGCGGGTCGACATGACCTGGCCGAATTTGACAAAAATCGGACCCAGGCTTTCGAGCGCTTCGCGCAGGCGCTCGCCGCGCGGGGCTTTCAGGTTGCGCCCGACCGAAACGATGCGGGTCAGCTTCCGGATCCAGGGCTTCTGGAAACTGGACAGCACCAGTTCATCAAGACCGAAACGCAGCACCGTCCAGGCGATGAAAACACCCCGGAAGAGCCGGGTCATGAGGAAGCCTTGGGAGGCTCCGGCTCCGGCGGCAGGGGCGACGAGACCGTTGTTGGAGTCGGCGGCAGCGGTGACTGGGCCAGAAACTGTCGCACACCCGCCAGCGCCTGGCGCGCTGCATTGGCGAGGGTGTGGGCTGGCGCGTCACCAATCAGACGCGACAGATCTTCTTCCACATCCCAGCGCAAGTTATCGGCCAGCCAGCCCAGCTCGGCGGCCAGCTGGACATCGCCTTCAATGTTGACTGGGGGCGCCTTGCCTGCCAACACCGACTGCAGCACCACTAGCGGTGATTCGGCAGCGATGGCGAGCACCAAGTCGGGCATGGCAGCAGGTGAAGCACGGTCCACCAGCCCTGCCGGCGTGATGACCAAATCCAGTGCAAACAAGCCCCAGCGAATATGAACAACGCTTCCCTTCTTTCGAAAAAGGCGGTTTTGCGCTTCTTTTTCCTGCATCAGCACATGATTCAGAAGCAGGACGATCTTCTGCTGCCCCTCGTCAACGACCCAGGCGGGCGCTTGAAAACGGCTGGCAAGAGATTGCAGAAAAGAAAAAGGGGACGTGGTGTTCATACGTCCCCGATTTTGACGGAAAAATGGGCCGACCAAAGAATCGGCGCCATTCAGTCGAGTGTTTGGACTCTAAGGCTCCGTGCGCAGCACAGGGCCGCCCCAACCAAGCACAGCCCCCTCGGGGGGGCCGAAAGCTACCCGCAAGTGAGCGAACGTGGGGCCCAACCGCCTACTGGAGGGCCTGCACACCTGCCACCAGCCAGCCACCGCCGCTTCGGGGCTTGGTCATGTTCCAGACTTCACGGAAGGGACTGGCACCTGCTGAAGCGTCCTCGCGGATCATGCCGGAAAACTCCACGCTGGCCATGTAGACATCGCTCAGTTCTTCGATTCCAAGCAGTTTGGCATCCAGCATCACCACCTCCGTTTTGTTGGCCACACCCCCGGTGTGCGATTCACGGTCGGCCAGCTGCGCCTTGATCTGCCCCAGCATTTCGTCCGTCATCATTGCGCGCAGGCTGTTGATATCCGAGTGGTCCCACGCGTCCTGCAGCGTCACAAAGTTGGTCTTGCAGGCCTTCAGAAAGCCCTCGGCGTCAAACCCGTCAGGCACACCCCATGTCTGCGATCCCGTTAATCCGGAGCCGATCATTGAGCCTGTCGACGCCGTGCCGCCGGCTGACTTGTTGGCATCAAATGCCATGTTGTTGCGCTCCCAGGGTCGGGCCGACGCATCGTTGCCGACATTTTCGGGACTGTAATTGCGCGGGGTCGTCGCGTTACCGGCCCCCTGCAGCGCATACGGCGCCTGGTTCTGCCCATTGCCGCCCTTGAGTTTTCGCATGATGAAACCTACCGCCACCATCACCACCAAAGCGAGCAGTGCGAACATGATGATCTGGCCGAATGCGCCCCCCAAGCCGAGTGACGATGCCAGCCAGGCCAGGCCCAAACCGGCAGCCAAACCGCCCAGCATGGCGCCCCAAGGTTTCTTCGGTGCCTGTGCAGCAGGCGCAGCCGCCTGCTGAGCCGGCGGAGCTGCCTGGCGTTGGGTCACATTGGACGACTGCTTCCCAACCGAGCCGCCGCCGCCCATACGTTTCGCTTCGGCGGGCGCACCGCCCAAAAGCAGGGTTGCGGTCAATAAAGCCGCCAAAATCGCAGACCAAAGTTTCATAACGTCTCCTCTAATTAAATTCAACACTTGATAAATTCAACACTTGATTCCAACATGCAATGCCACTACCCCGCCCGTCAGGTTGTGATAGTCCACATGGCCAAAACCACCTTTGTGCATCAGGGCCTTTAGCTCTTGCTGGCTGGGATGCATGCGGATGGACTCCGCCAAATACTGGTAACTTGAATCGTCATTGGCCACCCACTTCCCCAGTTTAGGCAATACCTTGAACGAATACCAGTCGTAGACTTTTTCCAGCGGCTTGGCAATTTTGGAGAATTCAAGCACGAGCAACTTGCCGCCCGGCTTGAGAACACGGCTCATCTCCTGCAGGGCCAGGTCTTTGTGCGTCATGTTGCGCAAACCAAATGCCACGGTTACCAGATCAAAGCTGCCGTCGGCAAAAGGCAAGTGTTCGGCATCGCAAACCATGGTCGGCACGACCACTCCGGCATCGAGCAGCCGGTTGCGACCTTCCCGCAACATCGCTTCGTTGATATCGGTATGCACGACACAGCCGCTGTCGCCCACTTTGGGGGCGAAGGCCAGCGCCAGGTCGCCGGTGCCGCCCGCAATATCCAGCACGCGCTGGCCTTGCCTGACGTCGGCCACCATCACTGTGTAGGCCTTCCAGACGCGGTGCAAGCCCATGGACATGAGGTCATTCATCACG
>JBKJZS010000272.1:0-1310 GCA_046714915.1 Polaromonas sp.
GCTCAGTAGACGGCGAACGGTCTCGACGTCGCCAAGCTCGAACCAAGCCACAGACGCAGAGTGACGGGTGGCTGCACCTGCATTCCTGGCGCGGGTTCGTCGAGCACCGCCCGCTGGCTGACCCGTGGTCACCATAGGGCAGGTCGGGCAATGCGACCACGCGGCTGGTCGAGGCTTTAACCCTGGCGCGATGTTTTTGCCCCGCGGGCCGTGACGGGGTCAGCAGCTTCCCTGCAGGTAGCGACTATTTCTGCCTTGGCGTTCGTCCCATCAGGTAAAACTCGGGGTTGGGCAGCATGCTGGAAAAGCTCGCGATGCGATTGGACAGGCCGAAGAAAGCCGTGATTGAGGCGATGTCCCAGATGTCTTCGTCGTTGAAGCCATGTGCGTGCAGCGCGGTGAAGTCGGCCTCTTCAATCTCGTCTGATTTCTGGCAGACCTTCATCGCAAAGTCCAGCATGGCGCGCTGGCGCGTCGTGATATCGGCCTTGCGGTAGTTCACCGCGACCTGGTCGGCGACCAGCGGCTTCTTTTCATAAATCCGCAGAATTGCACCATGCGCCACCACGCAGTACAGGCAGTTGTTGGCCGCGCTGGTGGTGGTGACAATCATCTCGCGGTCGCCTTTGCTCAGGCCTGATTCTTCCCTGAGCATCAAAGCGTCGTGGTAGGCAAAAAAGGCCCGCCATTCGGCCGGGCGGCGCGCCAGCGCCAGAAACACATTGGGCACGAAACCGGCTTTCTCCTGCACCTCCAGAATCTTGGCCTTGATGTCGTCGGGCAGGGTGTTGACGTCGGGGGCCGGGTAGCGAGGTGGAGCGATGTGAGGTGGTTGGGATGCTGACATGGCGGGCTCCTGCAGGTGGTAAACCTTGAGATTAACCCGGAAGTCAGGACCAACGTTGCTTGGGGCCAATCCAGCGCGTTCTGGCGCAGCAAAGGAGTCTTTACCGGGCCAGGCTGTCAGCGTGTCTGTAGGGCCGGAAATGGCGCAGCCGCCAGCCAGTCCGGAATAACCCGGTACCAGGTGGCGGCCACGCTGCTCAGTTCCTTTAGTGCTCTGTTTTCAGATCACGCAAGGTCGTAGCGATCAAGGTTCATCACCTTGTTCCAGGCCGCCACAAAGTCACGCACGAACGCCTGCTGCGAGTCGCTGCATGCATAGACTTCCGCGACGGCGCGGAGCTGGGAGTTCGAACCGAAGACGAGATCAACGACGGTTGCCGTCCACTTGACTTCGCCCGATGCCCGATCACGGCCTTCCAACACACCTTCGGAAGCCGCAGACTTCTGCCACTTCGTGCTCATGT
>JBKJZS010000273.1:0-8943 GCA_046714915.1 Polaromonas sp.
GGGGGCGATGAAGGAAGCGTTGCCTATGACGGTACCGCAGTGGGTCTGCGTCAGCGGGTCCTGCCGTTCATCGAGATGTTAAAACGCTGCCACAAGGCGGACAGCGACGTGGTCTGGGGCGTATAGATTTACCCCCACGCTTGCCACTGCGTGTAATACGCTGGGCTCGCGAAACGTCCGTGCGCGCAGCTGTGCAGTGGAGCGAGTCCCATGCCCGGCCTACGCTATGCACGTTCCGCGGTATCACGCTTCGGCCGGCCCCGCGGGGCCGTTCCACCTGGGGGCGGCCCGGCGGTGAAACTGGCCGCCACGCTTGCCACTGACTCTGCCGGGGCTGCTTGCGGGTAAAGTCAGAGATTCGCGCAAACAGCGCTTCTCCATTTTTTATAGAAAGACACGGCTATGACCACCACTACCACTCCCTCCGGCCTGCAGTACGAAGACACCATTTTGGGTACCGGCGCGATCGCCAAGGCCGGCCAGAACGTCAAGGTGCATTACACCGGCTGGCTTTACAACGACGGCGTGCGCGGTGACAAGTTCGATTCGAGCAAAGACCGGGGTCAGCCCTTTGAGTTTTCGCTCGGTGCCGGCCAGGTGATCAAAGGCTGGGACGAGGGCGTCCAGGGCATGTCGGTGGGTGGCACCCGCCGTCTGGTCATTCCGGCGGCACTGGGTTACGGCGCACGCGGCGCGGGCGGCGCGATTCCACCGAACGCCACCTTGCTGTTTGAAGTTGATTTTTTGGGGACCTGAACCCTACCGGCCAAACCTTGTCAAGGGTACTGGCCGGTCGCAGAACCAATATCCAACCCGGGGGCGCCGCCTGCCATGATCATCACCAGCCTGCTAGATACCGACCTGTACAAATTCACGATGATGCAGGTGGTGCTGCACCAGTTCCCGGGTGCGCAGGTCGAGTACCGATTCAAGTGCCGCAACGCAGGCGGCCCTGGCGTCAGTGACCTGTCGCCTTATGTCAGCGAAATCCGCGCAGAAATTCGCGCCCTGTGCAGTCTGAAATTTCAGGATGCCGAGCTGGCTTACCTGCGCGACATGCGTTTCATCAAAAGCGACTTTGTCGATTTTTTGGGGCTGTTCCAGCTCAATGAAAAGTACGTCAGCGTCAAGGCCGTGCCGTCGGGCGAAATTGAAGTGCTTATCGAAGGGCCGTGGCTGCACACCATCCTGTTCGAGATTCCGGTGCTCGCCATCATCAACGAGGTTTATTTCCGCAATACGCAGAAGCAGCCCAACCTCACCGAGGGACGACAACGTCTCAATAGCAAGATTCGGCTGTTGCAGGCCGACGGTTTACGCGAACTCAAAATCGCTGACTATGGCACGCGTCGCCGTTTTGGCAGGGCCTGGCACGAGGAAGTGTTGCGCGCGCTGGTGAACGGGCTGGGCAACGGGTTCTCCGGGCAGTTCGCGGGTACCAGCAACGTGTTGTTTGCGATGAAGCTGGGACTCACCCCGCTGGGCACGATGGCGCACGAGTACCTGCAGGCCTGCCAGGGCCTGGGCCCGCGTCTACGCGACAGCCAGGTGTTCGGTTTCGAATCATGGGCGAAAGAGTACCGCGGTGATTTGGGTATCGCGCTGTCCGATGTGTACGGAATGAGTGCGTTTTTGCGCGACTTCGACATGTATTTCTGCAAGCTGTTTGACGGTGCGCGTCACGACAGCGGTGATCCGTTTCAGTGGGGCGAACGCATGCTGGCGCACTACCTAAAAAACCGGGTCGACCCCAAAACCAAGACGCTGATTTTCAGTGACGGCCTGACCGTGCCGCGCACAATTGAGTTGTACCTGCAGTTCAAGGGACGCTGCCAGCTGGCTTTTGGCATTGGTACCAATTTGACGAATGACCTGGGCTACGAGCCGCTTCAGATTGTGATCAAGATGATTCGCTGCAATGGCCAGCCGGTGGCCAAGTTGTCCGACACACCATCCAAAAACATGTGTGACGACGAGAAATACCTGGCTTATCTGCGTCAGGTTTTTGAGATTGCATGAGCGAGATAATGGCCGCTCGCACGGCGTCATTCCGGCCTGAAGCAACAACAAAAACAAAAATGCACATCTCATGAAAACACCACGCTGGGCTGCCGTCGCAGTTTTGTTTTTTTTCTGGCCCGGTTGGGCCCTGGCTGCAGACTTTGACGGCAGTCAGCTGTCGCCGCTGTGGGGCATTCCCTTTGCTGGCCTGTTGTTGTCGATTGCCGGACTGCCCTTGCTGGCCCCCTCGTTCTGGCATCACCATTTCGGCAAGGTATCCGCCGCTTGGACCCTGGCCTTTTTCCTGCCGTTTGCGCTGACTTTCGGCCCGGCGCTGGCCGGCACCAGCCTGGTTCATGCGCTGGTGGCTGAATACATTCCCTTCATCATCCTGCTGACGGCGCTGTTCACGGTGGCCGGCGGCATTTTTGTCCGCGGCAACCTGCACGGGAGCCCCGGGCTCAACACCGGTCTGCTGCTTTTGGGCGCGATCCTGGCCAGCTTCATGGGCACGACCGGCGCATCCATGCTGATGCTCCGACCGCTGATTCGTGCCAATGACAACCGGGTTCACGCGGCGCACATCGTTATCTTCTTTATTTTCATCGTATCCAACGCCGGGGGCTCGCTGACCCCGCTGGGTGATCCGCCCCTGTTTCTGGGTTTTTTGAAAGGCGTCGATTTTTTCTGGACGCTCCAGCATATTTTCCCCGAAACCCTGTTTTTGATCGGTAGCCTGCTGGCTATTTTTTATGGGCTGGATCGCTGGTATTACCGCAATGAGGGCGTGCAGCCGGTGGACCCGACACCCGATACCGGGCGCCTGGGTTTCGACGGTGCTTTCAACTTCGTGCTGCTGGGCGGTGTCGCCGGGTTCGTGTTGCTCAGCGGCTTCTGGAAGTCGCCGCTGGTGTTCGATGTGTATGGCACCGAGGTCGGCCTGCCGGGCCTGGTACGCGATGCCGGCTTGATCGCCATCACTTTGCTGTCGCTGAAGATCACGGCTGCCAAAGTGCACCAGGACAACCAGTTTTCCTGGGGGCCGATGGCGGAAGTTGCCAAGCTGTTTGCCGGCATTTTTCTGACCATCATTCCAGTCATTGCGATGCTCAAGGCGGGCTCCGATGGACCCTTCGGCGCGATTGTGGCTGCGGTGACCCGGCCCGACGGCCAGCCCGATCCCAAGATGTATTTCTGGGCCACCGGCTTTTTGAGTTCTTTTCTTGACAACGCGCCAACCTACCTGGTGTTCTTCAATACGGCCGGCGGCGACCCGCAGGTCCTGATGACCACTCTGGCGCCGACACTGGCGGCCATTTCGGCCGGTGCGGTATTCATGGGTGCCAACACCTACATCGGCAATGCGCCCAACCTGATGGTCAAGGCCATCGCCGAAGACCGCGGTATCAAGATGCCCAGCTTCTTCGGTTACATGGTTTGGTCGGGTGCAGTCTTGATTCCGCTCTTTATTCTCATGACCCTGATCTGGTTCAGGTAAATTCAATTCAACCCATCCCCTCAAAGAAAGAAGTCCCCATGAGCAAACCTAAAATTCTGGTCGCCCGCGCGGTTTTTCCTGAAGTCATCGCCCGCCTGCAGCAGCACTTTGAGGTGCAGTCCAACCAGACTGATGAGAGCTGGTCGAAAGCGCGACTCATCGAAGAACTCCGTGACAAGGACGGCGCCTTCACCACCGGTGGCGAGCGCATTGATGCGGATGTGCTGGCCGCCTGCACCAGGCTGAAAATTTGCGCGAACATGGCTGTGGGCTACAACAACTTCGACATCGATGCAATGACGGCGGCGGGTGTGTTGGCCACCAACGCGCCGGATGTTCTGACCGAAACCACCGCCGACTTTGGATTTGCCCTGCTGATGGCCACCGCTCGCCGCGTGACCGAGAGCGAGCACTATTTGCGCGCCGGCAAGTGGAACAAGTCGAGCTATGACATGCTTGCCGGTGCCGACATTCACGGCAGCACACTGGGCATTCTGGGCATGGGTCGCATCGGGCAGGGCATTGCCAAACGCGGCGCGCACGGCTTTGGCATGAAAGTTATTTACCACAACCGATCCCGGCTCGATGCCGCAACGGAAGCCGATTGCAAGGCCAGTTACGTCAGCAAGGAAGATCTCCTGAGAACGGCGGACCATGTGGTGCTGGTGCTGCCTTATTCGCCGGCCTCGCACCACACGATTGGCGCTGTCGAACTGGCCCTGATGAAGCCCACGGCCACACTCGTCAACATCGCGCGTGGCGGCATCGTTGACGACGCGGCTCTGGCGCTGGCGCTGCGTGAAAAGCGCATTGCTGCGGCAGGCCTGGATGTGTTCGAAGGCGAACCCCAGCTCAATCCGGCTCTGCTGACGGTCCCTAATGTTGTGCTGACGCCGCACATTGCCAGCGCAACGGTGCCGACGCGTCTGGCCATGGCCAACCTAGCAGCTGACAATCTGATTGGCTTTTTCAAAGATAAAAAGCCTCTAACTCCCTTGAACCCTGCAGTATTGGCGACGAAATAAATAGCAAACATGACCGCTCTGCAAGCCTGGCTGGCGCTCGTTCTGTTGCTGGGCAACCTGATTCTGGTGGTCTGGCTGCTGCTGCGTGAACCGCCTGACAGCGGACGCGCTGAATTGCTGGCCGGCATGGCTGCAGGCCACGACAGGGTCGAGCGGGAATTGCGGCGCGAGATCAGCGACAACTCGCGTGCCAGCCGCCAAGAACTGGCGAGTACTTTTGCCACCTTCCAGCAAACGCTGGTGCAGCAAAGTGCTGAAGCCATTCGTACGCAGAACGCACAGATTGATGCGTTCTCCCAGCAGCTTACGTTGTTGCAGAAAACCCTGTCGGACACCCTGACCACCCAGCTGCAATCGGTCAGTGAATCCAATGCCCGACGCATGGGCGAAGTGCGGGAGACGCTGGAAAAGCAGTTGGCGCAATTGCAGCAGACCAACTCTGCCAAGCTCGACGAAATGCGCCAGACGGTGGATGAAAAACTGCAGACCACGCTGGAGACGCGGCTCGGCGAAAGCTTCAAGCAGGTCGCTGATCGTCTTGAGCAGGTGCACAAGGGCCTGGGCGAAATGCAGACGCTGGCGCAAGGTGTGGGCGACCTCAAACACTTGCTGACCAATGTCAAGGCGCGAGGCATTTTCGGCGAGGCCCAGCTTTCGGCTTTGCTTGAGCAAGTCTTCACGGTCGACCAGTACGCAGCCCAGGTCATTACGCGCCGAGGCGGGAAAAATCCGGTAGATTTTGCGATTCGGCTGCCTGGCCGCTCGGACAGTGGCGATCCAGTATGGCTGCCGATTGACGCGAAGTTTCCCAACGAAGACTACGAACGCTTGCTCGATGCGCAGCAACGCGCCGATGTGGCGGGTGCTGAAGTTGCCGGCAAGGCGCTGGAAGTGCGCATCCGGCTGGAGGCCAGGTCTATTTCGGAAAAATACATTGAGCCGCCTTACACCACCGACTTTGCGATTTTGTTTTTACCTACAGAAGGCCTGTATGCGGAGGTCTTGCGCCGGCCCGGCTTGATGGAGGTGCTGCAGCGCGAGTACCGCGTCACGCTGGCCGGTCCGACCACTTTGCTGGCTATGCTGAATTCGCTGCAGATGGGGTTTCGAACACTTGCGCTGGAAAAACGCTCCAGCGAAGTCTGGCAGGTGCTGGGAGCGGTCAAAACGGAATTTGGCAAGTTTGGCGACGTGCTGGCGAAAGTCAAATCGCAAACAGAAACCGTGCTCAATACGCTGAGCAACGCGGAGCAGCGCAGCCGCGTGATGGGTAAGGCCTTGCGAAATGTGGAGGCCTTGCCTGAAACAGAGTCCGTCCGCCTGATTCCTCTGGATAAAGACGCGGACGAGGCTTGAGCGTTTGAACACGGCGCTGGCACGGCTGATTGCAGGACAAATCTGTCTGCATGCCTCCAGATCACTCTGCAAACACGACACGGCGAAGCGCTGGGCCTGCGCCTGATGGCGATCAATGCGTCGAGTGTGTTGATGCCAGTCCTTTTTGGCACGGTGGGGGCTTTGATCGGCATTGCCGGCGTATTCTGGGCCACCGGCGTGGCGGTCGGCGCCGGTAGCCGCGCGGCCTGGCTGCTGCGGCCGGGCCTTGCCGAAGCTAAAGCTGATAAAACTTCTTGATGGCGTCCCATGCAACCTGGGGATCGTCGACATACTGGAAAAGCGTCAGGTCTTCGGGTGAGATGGCGCCTTCTTCGACCAACACCTCAAAGTTGAACAACCGCTTCCAGTAATCGGAGCCGAACAAAATGATGGGCACCGGTTTGGCCTTGCGCGTCTGCACCAGTGTGATGACCTCGAACAATTCGTCCAGCGTACCGAAGCCGCCCGGAAAAGCTACCAGCGCCTTGGCCCGCATCATGAAATGCATTTTGCGCAAGGCGAAGTAATGAAACTTGAAGCTCAGTGAGGGTGAGACATACGGGTTGGACGATTGCTCGTGTGGCAGCGCAATGTTCAGGCCCACCGTGAGGGCACCCATTTCATTAGCGCCCCGATTGGCCGCTTCCATGATGCCAGGCCCACCCCCGGTGCAGATAAACAGCTGTTCCGGAGGGGGGCGGGGTTTGCTGTAGGTGGCTACCAGCCGCGCAAACAGCCGCGCCTGGTCGTAGTAGCGGGCGTTGCGCGCATGCCGCTCGGCCAGTAGCAGAGCCCGCGCGTCACCGGTGTCCCGGGCCAGCTTCAAGGCCTGCTCGGCCTGCTCCGGTGCAGGAAAACGGGCGCTGCCGAACACCACAATGGTGTTTTCAATGCCTTGTGATTGCTGCTCCATGTCCGGCTTGAGCATTTCCAGCTGAAATCGGATGCCGCGGGTCTCGCGACGCAGCAAAAATTCGGGGTCGGCAAAAGCGAGCCGGTAAGCATTGGCCTCAAGCGGATTGCCGTTGTCGGCATGCGATTGAAGCTCAGCCCAAGCGTCGGCCAGCCGATTTTCTTTCAGATCTTGTGTGCTTTGCATGGCTGCATTGTGAACGAACTTAAAGGCCTGCTGCGAGGGCAAGCGGTATGAATACGATGGACAGGACGTTGCCCAGCAGGATCATCGCGGCCACCTTTTCGGGTTCCTGGTTATAGCGCTCGGCCAGCAGGTATTGGATGACGGCTGGTGGCAGGGCTGCAAACAGCAGCAACTGGCCCTTGACCACGCCTTCAAGATCCAGCGCCCAGGCCAGTGGCAACCCGATCAGCAAGCCCAGGATGGGCCGCGCCAGCGCGCCAAGCATGCCCGCAGCAACGCCGGAGCGAGTCAGCGCCGTGAGCCGCACACCGAGTGCAAACAACATCATCGGCAGCATCGAGTCGCCCAGCAGGCGCATGCCCGATAGCAATACAGCGGGTGGCCGGATGTCAGTCAGCGCGCTGGCAAAACCCAAGGCCGTGGCCAGCATCAGCGGGCTGAGCAGCAAGTCTTTGGTATGCGCATGGCTGCTGGTGATTCGGGCACCCACTGAAAAATGCAGCAGGTTACTGATCGAAAAAAGCGCCACCGCCGCCCCCAGATTCTCCGGCCCGAAGGCCAGCAAGGCGAGCGGCAATCCCATGTTGCCGCAGTTGTTGAACATCACCACGGGGATCAGGGTGCGCGGCTGCGCGCTGAAGCCGCGTGCCAGCGGCCAGGCCAGCAGGCCGCTGCTGACAATCAGAACTGTGCCGCCAAGTAGCAGGGGCAGGTGGTCGGTCAGGTGAAAGTCGCGCGAGGCGAGCGCCGAGTACACCAGCAGCGGGGCCAGCACGTCCAGGGCAATCCGGTTGAACATCGTCATGTCGGGTGCGTGTCGTCGTGCGTAAAAGTAACCGACGGCAACGATCAAAAAAACCGGGATGATGATCTGGGAAATACGCTGAAGGAGTTCCATGAGCAATCAGTCAGACAGGGAAGAACCGGTAAGTGCAGGAAGATCGGGTGGGGCCGGGGAGCCCAGGGGTCGGCGGCTGTCCGGGCTCAGCCGGATACAAAAAAAGGCTCCACGGGGGGAGCCTTTTTTGTCGGGTTTCGCAGCACTGGGCCGGTTTAAACGCGTTTGCGGTATTCGCCGGTACGCGTGTCAATTTCAACGACGTCGCCCTGCGCGACAAAAATAGGCACACCGATTTCAAAGCCCGTGGCTATCTTGGCGGGTTTCAGTACCTTGCCGGAGGTGTCACCTTTGACGGCGGGCTCGGTCCAGGTGAT
Source organism: Polaromonas sp. (assembly GCA_046714915.1). Lineage (GTDB taxonomy): Bacteria > Pseudomonadota > Gammaproteobacteria > Burkholderiales > Burkholderiaceae_C > Polaromonas. The sequence goes on from JBKJZS010000273.1 coordinate 8,216, forward strand.
TTCGCGCTCAACGCTGGTTGGCACCTCGACAGAAATCGCCTTGCCGTCATAGAACACCACTTCAAGTTCCATGCCGTCCTGCAGGTAGTTCAGCGAGTCGCCCATGTTTTCGGCTTCAACTTCGTACTGGTTGTATTCGGAGTCCATGCAAATGTACATCGGGTCGGCGAAGTAGGAGTAGGTGCACTCCTTCTTGTCCAGAATGACCTGGTCGATCTTGTCGTCGGCCTTGAATACGACTTCGGTGCCAAAACTGCCAATTAGGCTTTTAAGTTTCATGCGCACGGTGGCGGAATTACGCCCGCCACGGCTGTATTCGGTCTTGAGCACCACCATGGGGTCTTTGCCGTTCATGATGACGTTACCAGCGCGTATTTCTTGAGCGATTTTCATAGCAGTTCTACTTGAAGCTAGGCCGCTGAACACTTGGCACCTGAGGCCTGTTCTACGGCGGGTTGTGCAGGTGCCAATTCAGGCTCATCTGCAAAGCCACTGATTTTAACGGTTTTTGGACATCCTCTCAAACCAACCCGTGACCGACGGCGACCGCCTCTTCAATCAGCAGCAGTCTCATGGTGTTTGCGAACGAGTGTGCATGACAAAGCGCAGCAGCTGCGTTGTAAGGTCGTCCTCGCCCTGCAGGCGCAGCCTGGCCGCGCGGACGCCGTCGGCCCAGGCTTAGGCGTCCGGTCGTGGCAGTTTACCCACAAGGCCAATCCACGCCGCGT
>JBKJZS010000274.1:0-4498 GCA_046714915.1 Polaromonas sp.
AGTGTAAGGAGGTAGGTGGCTAAAGGTAAAGCAATTCTTACGTGCCTGCAGAACACGATCACCAGCCACAGACGCAAACCTTATCCCAACCACCGTCTCTCGCTGATTGACGCTCGTTGCGGCGCCCGGCTTTTGTTCGAAAGCCATCTGAATCTCTGTCATTTCATCAGGCGCAAGGTATTTGTCCCCAAGGCCCCCAATTAACGCATCTTTGAAATCCGCAACCTCTTCCGGAATCAAGCTTCCTGACTCAATTCGAAAGTCGATTACCGCTTCGGTGATCGGTGCTTTTTCGTAGTGCTGAGGCATATACCCTGAAGAAGCCTGTTGATGAATGAGTTCAATGTGACACGATACCATTAAACGGTTTTCCCGCAATGTGGCCGGTAGATCACACCTGGTTCATTGACTCGTAGTGACCAGCGAGGCACGACGACTGCATGGACGCTACACCGCCAGCAGCGGCGCAACCGATAGCCGACATTAGTGATGGTCCGTTCTTGGCCGTTAATTGATGCTCTCCTGCGCGAGCGTAGCAGCCGGTTTCGCTGCATTACGGATGTTCAAATAATCCGCATTGACCGTCTGGTGATGGTCGCGACCAGCCGTCAAGCAACTTGATTGGCCGCGCTACGGCACTTCAAACACCAGGCAGGTGGTTGTTGCATGGGCGTAGAGCTTGCCGTCGGGCCCGACGATGCGGGCTTCGGCCGTTGCCAATTGGCGGCCGCAATGAATGACGGTGCCGATGGCGCGCAGGGGCCCGGTTTTGTGGGAGGCGGCCCGCACGATGTTCACGCTCAGTTCAGCCGTTGTATAGGCCCGGCCCGCCGGCATCAGGGTGTGGACAGCGCAGCCCAGCGCCGAGTCCAGCAGCGTGGCATACCAGCCGCCGTGCACCGTGCCCATTGGGTTGTAGTGCTTGAGTTGCGGTGTGCCCTGAAAGACGGCTTTGCCGGGGCTGACCTCCATCAGCGAGAAGTCGAGGGTGTCCGCGATGTGCGGGAAGGGCAGCTCGCCGGCCAGCATGGCCTGCATCATTTCCAGCCCGGTCTTGCCGGCCAGCATCTCGGGACGCGCCAGTCCGGGCTTGCCGCCGCCGGCCAACGTGCGCGCCATGGCGGTGGTGCGCTCCTCGTTCCATAGTTCACGCGTTTGTTCCGGGGTCATTTTTTCTCCGTGTAATTGCATATGCAACAATTGTAGCTACAATCTGGCCATGAGCCCTGTCACCACCGCGCCCATCCCCGCCGGCCTCAAACCCCAAGGCTGCACCAACCTCAAGCTGAGCCAGCTGATGCGTCGCGTGACCCAGCATTACGACGCCGAAGTGGGCAAGACCGGGCTCAAGGGCACGCAGTATTCGCTGCTGTCTTATGTTCTCAAACTCGGGCCTGTGCGTCCCGGCGACCTGGCCCGTGCGATGAAAGTCGACGCCTCCACACTGACGCGCAACCTGAAACCGCTGGTCGCTGCCGGCTGGCTGGCGCTGGCACCCGGCAGCGACGGCCGCAGCCGCCTGGTCAGCATCACCGATAGCGGGCGCGACAAACGCACCGAAGCCCAGCGCCGCTGGCGCGTGGCGCAAGAGGGAATCAACCAGTTGCTCGGGGTGGACCGTGTGCGAGCCTTGCATGCGCTGATTGATGAATCGCTGGAGCGTTTGTCTCCGGCTTCCTCTGGAGATGGCAATGAGTAAGCCATCCCCTGCAAGCAGCAAGATCGCCATGCTGTGGCTGGTGCTGCTGGCCGCTAGCGGCACCTTTGCTCTGACCATGGGCACGCGCCAGACCATGGGCTTGTTCCTGAGCCCGCTCAACACCTCAACCGGTCTGGGGCTGGGCAACATCAGTCTGGCTTTTGCCTTTGGGCAGCTCTGGTGGGGGCTGACGCAGCCGTTTGCCGGCGCGGTGGCCGACAAAATCGGCGCCGGACGGGTGCTGTTCATCGGCGCCTTGCTGGTGGCACTGGGCACGGTCATCACGCCCTACATGACTAGCACCGCGGGTTTGATTCTTGCCATCGGTGTGCTCTCGGCCGGCGGCGCCGGCATGGCTGGGCCGTCGGTGCTGATGGCCGCCACCGCGCGGCTGATCCCGATTGAAAGGCGTGGCATGGCCACCGGCATCGTTAATGCCGGTGGCTCATTCGGCCAGTTTTTGATGGCGCCGCTGGCCGCCGCGCTGATTGCCGGCATGGGCTGGGCCAGTGCCATGCAGGTCATGGGTCTGCTGGTGCTGCTGTGCCTGCCTGCCGCTTTTGTGCTCAGGGGCAATTCGCTGCAGGCTGCGCCTGCGGGCCATAAGCCGGTTGGCACGCGGGAAGCCATCCGGACAGCGCTGCGCAACCCGGGCTACCTGATGCTGGGCGCGGGCTTTCTGGTCTGCGGCTTTCACGTGGCTTTTCTGGCCACCCATCTTCCCGGTGTGATTGCCTCCTGCGGCCTGCCAGTGCAGGTGGGCGGCTGGGCGCTGGCGATGATAGGGCTGTTCAACATCGTGGGCAGCCTGAGCATGGGCTGGGCGATAGGCCGCTGGCGCATGAAGTCGCTGCTGTCGCTAACCTATGCAGTGCGCGCGGTAGCGGTGCTGGTATTTTTGCTGGCGCCCAAAACCGAGGCGGTGGTGCTGGTGTTTGCCGCCGTCATGGGCTTCACGTTTTTATCGACCGTGCCGCCCACCGCCGGTCTGGTCGCCAAATTTTTCGGCACAGCCAACATGGCCACATTGTTTGGCATTGTGATGCTGTCGCACCAGGTGGGCGGTTTTCTGGGTGCCTGGCTGGGCGGCAAGGTGTTTGAGCTGACTGGCGCCTACGACTGGGTCTGGTACATCGACATCGTGCTGGCCGTCGGTGCGGCGCTGATCAACCTGCCGATACGGGAAGCGCGTGTGGTCCGGGCTGCCGCATAGCCAAATCTGCGAGGTACCTGTTTTGGACTCCCGAACCCGGCTTATGCTGGAAGCGCCGATTGCTTCGACCCTCCTGCGTCTGGCTGCACCCAATGTGCTGGTCATGCTGGCGCAGGCGAGCGTCGGCCTGATCGAGACCTACTTTGTCGGCAAGCTCGGCACCGATGCGCTGGCCGGCATGGCCCTGGTTTTTCCGGTGGTGATGCTGATGCAGATGACTTCGGCCGGTGCCATGGGCGGCGGCATTGCCTCGGCGATTGCGCGTGCACTCGGCGCCCGGCGCCGGGACGATGCCGATGCGCTGGTGTTACACGCGATCGTCATCGCCGGGGTGTTTTCGCTGCTGTTCATGGGCGCGGTGCTGGGCGGCGGGCGCTGGCTGTATGGCCAGATGGGCGGTACCGGCGGCGCGCTGGACGCGGCCCTGACCTATTCCAACTGGGTGTTTGCCGGCGCCGCGCTCATCTGGGTTTTCAACACGCTGTCGGCCGTGATACGCGGCACGGGCAACATGGCAGTGCCGGCGGTGATCACGGTGGCGGGTACCGTCGTGCTGATCCCACTGTCGCCGCTGCTTATTTTCGGCTGGGGACCGCTGCCGGCCCTGGGCATTGCGGGTGGCGCCGTTGCGCTGTTGGCCTATTACCTGGCGGGCAGCGTGGCGCTGGCGATGTATCTGTGGTCTCCGAAAAGCCTGTTGCGCCCCTCGCTCGCGCATATCCAGTTCCGCTGGGTTTTGTTCAAGGATATCCTGCGTGTCGGACTGGTGGGCACGGTGTCGACCGTGGCCACCAACCTGGCAATCGGTGTGACCACCGCGCTGGTCGGTGGTTTTGGTACCGCCGCCATCGCCGGCTACGGCACCGCCTCGCGGCTGGAGTATTTGCTGGTGCCCCTCGTCTTCGGCTTTGGCGCGCCGCTGGTGGCCATGGTTGGCACCTGCATGGGCGCCGGCCAGCACGAGCGGGCGCTGCACGCCACCTGGATAGGCGCGGGGATGGCTTTTGCGATGACCGGGACCATTGGCCTGTGGGCGGCGGCTTTTCCCCATGCCTGGCTGTCGCTGTTCGACAGTGACCCGGCGATGATCGAGGCCGGCAGCGCTTACCTGCGAACGGTGGGGCCAGCCTACGGCTTTTTCGGCCTCGGCCTGGCCTTGTACTTTGCATCGCAGGGGGCGGGCCGGCTGTTGTGGCCGGTGCTTGGCAACCTGGCGCGGTTGACCGTGGCTGTCACCGGCGGCTGGCTGGCCCTGCGTTGGGGCGGCGGGTTGAGCGGGGTTTTTTTGGCCCAGGCAGTGGCGCTGCTGCTCTACGGGGTGCTCAACGCCTGGGCCATTGCCGGCGGCGCGTGGTTTGGTGGTGTGGGCTGGCCCCGCACCACGGCAGCGCTTCTGAAAAAAATGCCGTAAACCCAGGTTTGAAGCAAAAATGGCATGCAACCAAATAACCATGGGCGAAGTCAGCTATGTATTTAATAGCAAAATCAGGCTGCCGGAGAATCGGCTGTACCTACACTGCTCGTCTGGCCACCTCCTGCCCCGACGCAGGCCGCGGGGCTTCCGATGGACGCATTGCCCTTAAAAG
>JBKJZS010000275.1:0-4946 GCA_046714915.1 Polaromonas sp.
ATGCGGACGAAGCAGCGGTGTCGTTCATCAACTTAAATCCTGATGGCCTGCGCCGGATCCATGGCGGCGGCCCGGCGTGCCGGCGCGATCGCGGCGAGCACGCCGCAAACGGTGGCAATCAGCGCCACCTGCACCGCAGTGGCCAGCGGCAGACCGATCATGAACAAGGGCAGCCCGTCGGAGCCGCGCACAAAGGTCGTGAACAGCCGGATCATTGCCACGGCCAGCAGCAGCCCCAGCGCCGAACCCAGCGCCCCCACCACCGCGCCCTGTATCAGGAAGAGCCGCAAAATCTGCCCCCGCGTGGCCCCCATGGCGCGCAGAATGCCGATCTCGCGACGCTTTTGCACCACCGACACCACCAGCACGCTGGCAATGCCCAGCACCACCACCACCAGCACCACGCCGCGGATCAGCGCCGTGCTGATCGACTGGGCTTTCAGGGCCGAGACCAGCTGGGCGTTGCTTTCCTGCCAGCTTTCAATTTTGTAGGGAAACTGCCGGCGCAAGTCCTGCGCCAGCGCCTGGGCGGTCCAGACATCCTTGACCGTCAGATCAAGGCTGGTGACCCCACCCGGCAGTCCCAGCAGGTTCTGCGCCGCCCGCAAGGGCACGATGACCGTGCGGCGATTGAGGTCCTTGACCCCCAGATCCACCAGGGCCGTGACGCGAAACGCCTCACTAGCGGCACCGGTCTGCACCGCCAGCCGGTCGCCCACGCGCACGCCCAGGTCGGCCGCCAGTTCACGGCCCACAATGGCTTCGCCCGGCGACAGCCGGGCCGTACCACTCACCACTTTGCCGCGCAGCCCGACGACACGGTCGTAGCGGTCCAGATCCACCCCCATCAGTGCGATGGCCTGGGTCGCTTCGCCGCGCAAGGCCAGGCCCCCGCCCGACACCATGGGCGAAACGCCTGCAATCGCGGGCAGGCGCTCGAGCAAGGGCACCAACGCCTGCCAGTTGGCCACCGACCGCAAGCGCTGCGCGCGCGGCTGGGTTTCGGTGAGCGTGCTGCCGCCCGTCGCGGGCAGTCGCGCGGGAAGAACCACGTCGTCGGTCGAGCGCAGGGTGACATGGGCTTGCCCGCCCAGCGTCTTGGTCAGCGTGCTGCTTTGCAGGCCGCTGATCAGGGCCGAGATATAGGCAATGACCGCCACGCCCGCGGCCACGCCGACGATGATAAGCACGGTCTGCATGCGCCCTTCGCGCAAAAAGCGCAGCGCCACGCGCAGTTCAAAGCCAAGCCAGGAGCTCATCGCCCCATCGCATTGGTAAGAGCCGCACCCACGTCTTCGCGGCCTGCTGCCTGGGCCAGGGGCTTGCCCGGCTGCCACGCCACCACCCGCGCGCGGATCCGGTCACCGGCCTTGATATTCCCACCCAGCAAGACCACATCGCCCTCGGCCAGGCCTTCCAGCACTTCCACCGCATCCAGCGTCCGCAGGCCCAGCCGCACTGGGCGTTCTTGCGCCCGCCCGTCCTGCGCCACCAGTGCCGTCGCGGTCGGGTCCGGGGTCTGTGCCCGCAACGCGCTGACGGGCAGCACCAGCGCGCGCGCGCGCCGTGCGGTTTCAACCTCAACCGACAGCGTCATGTCTTCCCGCAGAAAGGCGGGTGCCTGCTGCTCCAGCGAAAACTTGACTTCGATCGCGCCGCGCTGCGCATCCACCGCTGGCGCAATCGACAACACGCGCGCGGGGAAACGCTGCCCGGCAAAGGCGTCGGCCACCACCGTCGCCTTCTGGCCGGGTTGCAACTGGTCCAGAAAGCGCTCGTCCACCTGCGCGCTGAGCTGCGTCGGTCCGGCCAGCGCCAGACTCAGCAAAGCCTTGCCCGGCTGCACAATCTGCCCGGCTTCGACCTGGCGCAACAACACCCGGGCATCGGTCGGTGCCAACACCGCCGACTGCGCCAGGCGGGCCCGGGCTGCCGCCGTGGCAGCGCGGGTCAGAGCCAGCTGCGCCTGGGCCTGCACCAGATCGGTCCCCGTATCGTCGTTGGCCTGTAGCTGGGCGCGGGCGCTGCTCTGCTGTGCCAGGGCCACCTCGACCGCGCGACGGGCTTCGTCGAGCTGGGACGCGCTGTAAAAGCCTTGCGCCACCAGTTGCTGCACCCGCGCCAGACTGGCCTGGGCGGCTTGCAGGGTGGCGTCGGCCTGGGCAAGCGCCGCCCGGGCCGAGCTTCTGCCAGTCGTGCGCAGGCCGGCCAGCCGGCCCTCGGCCTGATGCTCGCTCGCCACTGCCTGCGCCAAGACAGCGCGCAACTCGTCGGACTCCAGCCGCAGCAGGACATCGCCCTTGCGCACTTGCGCACCTTCCGTCACCAGCACCTGCGCCACGCGTCCGGTCACGGTGCTGCCAATGTCCACCCGCGACAGGGTCGCCACCCGGGCGGAAAACTGCAGGGTGCGCAGCAGCGGGGCATGGCGCAGCTCCATCGCATCGACCGGCGTACCGCGCAGGGCCAGCCAGGAAAAAGCCGCCGCCGCTGTCACGGCAACCACAAGCGCCACCCCGATCCAGCGCTGTTTCAGAGAAGGGGCGTTCATGGGGTCCGGATCTCTTCGGACTCAGGCTTCAAACATTCCGGCATCCGCCTGAGGTGGCACCACGCCGAGGTGGCGGTAAGCGGCCAGCGTTGCGATGCGCCCGCGCGGGGTGCGCTGCAGATAGCCCTGCTGGATCAGGTAGGGTTCGATCACGTCCTCAATCGTGTCGCGCTCTTCACCAATGCTTGCCGCAATGTTGTCGAGACCGACCGGACCGCCGTCGAAACGGTGAATCACCGCCTCCAGCAGTTTGCGGTCCATCACGTCAAAGCCCTGCGGATCGACATCGAGCATGGCCAGCGCCTTGTTGGCAATGTCCAGCGTAATCTGCCCGCTGCCTTTGACGTCGGCATAGTCGCGCACGCGGCGCAGCAGGCGATTGGCAATGCGCGGCGTACCGCGCGAACGCCGCGCAATCTCAAAACCGCCCGCCTCGTCCATCGGCACCTTGAGCAGTCCCGAGCTACGCCGGACGATGCGCGCCAGCTCCTGCGCGGTGTAAAACTCGAGCCGGGCGACGATGCCAAAGCGGTCCCGCAGCGGATTCGTCAGCATGCCGGCGCGCGTGGTGGCGCCCACCAGCGTGAAGGGCTGCAGATCAAGCTTGATGCTGCGCGCCGCCGGGCCTTCGCCAATCATGATGTCGATCTGGTAGTCATCCAGCGCCGGGTAGAGGATTTCCTCGACCACCGGACTCAGGCGGTGAATTTCGTCAATGAAAAGAACGTCGTTTTTTTCCAGATTGGTCAGCAGCGCCGCCAGGTCTTTCGGCTTTTCCAGAACCGGCCCCGAGGTCGAGCGCATGTTGACGCCGAGCTCGTGCGCAATGATGTGCGAGAGCGTGGTCTTGCCCAGGCCGGGCGGGCCAAACAGCAGCACATGGTCCATCGCTTCGCTGCGTTTTCTGGCCGCGCCTATAAAAATCTCGAGCTGCTCGCGCACTTTGGACTGGCCGACGTAATCGTCAAACAACTTGGGCCGCAGCGCCCGCTCTATGGCCTCTTCATTGGGGGAGGCCGGCGCGCTGGAGATCACGCGTTTGGAAGGCGGCGCTGAGAAATCGTCGGTCTGGATGCTCATGGGGAATGGTTTCGCCGGGGTTTTATTTCGCCAACGCCTTGAGCGCCAGCTTGATGCCGTCGCTCACACCCACATCCTGTGGCAGCGCCTTCAGCGCCAGCGCCGCGTCACGGTCGCTGTAACCCAGTGCCACCAGCGCCTGCAGGATATCGGACTGCGCATCGTTGCCCACGCTGACCCGCACGCCCATGTCGGCACCCAGCTTGCCTTTGAGCTCGAGCAGCAGGCGTTCGGCGGTTTTTTTGCCGATGCCCGGCACCTTGATGATGCGGCCCGCTTCCTGGCTGGTCACGGCCTGCGCGAGTTCCTCAACACTCATGCCGCTCAACACGCTGAGCGCGGTGCGCGGACCGACGCCGGAGATCTTGATCAACTGGCGAAAAGCTGCGCGCTCGTTGGCAGAACCAAAGCCGTAGAGAATTTGCGCATCTTCACGCACCACAAAATGCGTCAGCAGCGATACTTTTTCTCCCAGCGCCGGCAGGTTGTAAAAAGTGCTCATGGGAACCAGCACCTCGTAACCGACGCCCTGGCAATCCACCAGCAGCTCAGGGGGGTTCTTTTCGGCCAGCTGGCCTTGCAGGCGCCCAATCATTTTCGTCCAATCATGGCCAAATCTTATCAGTGCCCGCCCGGACCGCCGACGGGCACTGAGCCGCGACCCGGGTGCCGCGGACGAAGTGAGCGTCAGAGCGGTTAATCCTGTCAGCACCGACTTGAATATGGAGGGACAATCACCCATCTGCCCTAGCACACCTGGCAAGCCAGGCCGGGAAAGTCATCCAGGAAAGTACACTTTTGATTCTTCGCTACACCTTCGCGCCGCCCAACAACACCCGCATGGGCAATCTGTGTGGCCCCATGGACGCACACATACGCACCATCGAAGCGGCACTGCAAGTGACTATTGCGCACCGTTTCGAGCAGTTCAAAATTGACGGGCCCAAAGTCAAAGCCCAGCTGGCGCTGGAAGTGCTGCAGGCGCTGTATGAAATGGCGCAGCGCCCGATTCCGGATGACCAGGTGCAGCTGATGCTGGCTGGCGACACCGCGCTGAGTGTGGCGCCGGACGGCACCATGGCGCTGTCCACCCGCCGCGCCGATCTGCGTGCCCGCACTGTCAATCAGGGCACCTATCTCGAGAACATCGCCACGCACGACATTACCTTCGGCATCGGCCCGGCCGGCACCGGCAAAACCTATCTGGCGGTGGCTTGCGCAGTCGACCCGCTGGAGCGCAGCGCGGTGCAGCGCATCGTGCTGACGCGGCCAGCCGTCGAGGCCGGTGAGCGGCTCGGCTTTCTGCCCGGCGACC
>JBKJZS010000276.1:0-2200 GCA_046714915.1 Polaromonas sp.
CTGGTGGACAGCCTCACCGCGACCCTGCCTCACATCAAATCCGGCAAGATCAAGCCCCTCGCCATAGCCGCCTTGCAGCGCGCGCCACAACTGCCCGATGTGCCGACCGTCGCAGAACTCGGCTATCCCGGCTTTGAAGGCATCGGCTGGCAAGGGCTGATAGTCCCGAAGGGCACACCCAACGAAATCGTCGAGAAAATAGGTGCCGACGTGCGCCGGGTTTTGAGCGATCCGGTGATGCAAGAACGCGTTATCGACCGGGGCATGGTGATCGACGCGCGCGGTCCGAAGGAATGGACCGAATTCGTCAAGGCTGAATTCGTTAAATGGGGCGAGGCGGTGCGCCGCGCCAACCTGAAGGCGGATTGAGCCTGCGGGCAGCGCGTCAGAACGGGGCGGTGCAATTCACGGCACTGCGACACCACATCGCGCCAGAGCACAAACCCATGCCAAAGACAAGGTGCTGGTCTTTACCCAGTTTGCCGACACTGCGCGATATCTTGCGTGCGAGATTCGGCAGCTGGAGCCACCCATGTTGAAGTAGCCACGGGTAACAGCGCGACCCTTACGCATTGGCCTGCCGTTTTTCACCCAAGTCAAACAACAAAACAGTCACCAAAACCGAGGAAGTGCGGGTATTGATTTGCACCGACGTTTTGCCTGAAGGCCAGAACCTGCAAGACAGCAACGTCGTGGTTAACTTTGACTTGCCTTGGGCCATCATTCGCCTGATCCAGTGCGCAGGCCGGGTTGACCGCATTGGACAGCGGGCTGAAGAAATTTTTTGTTATTCGTTCTTGCCGGCTGATGGCGTTGAAGACCTCATCAAGTTGCGCGCGCGTATTCGCCAGCGCCTGAAAGAAAACGCAGAGGTAGTGGGCACCGACGAAGAGTTTTTGACGACGAAGAAGCCAACACCATACGCAACCTCTACACCGAACAATCAGGCGTGCTTGACGACAGTGACGATGAAGTTGACCTTGCGTCCTATGCTTGGCAAATCTGGAAGCAGGCCACAGAGGGAAACCCGGACCTGGCCCGTGCGGTTGAATCACTACCGCCCGTGGTCTATTCGGCCAAGAAGTAAGAGTTGAGATCGATCCGACTTGCCGCGATGTGTTTGTTTCAGGCTCTCCCGAAAATAAAAAAGCCGCCAGGTCCGAAGACTGGCGGCTTTTGAGCTTTACATCTCAAGCTGGCTTAGGCCAGCGTGGGATCAGAAAGCGTGGCGAATGCCGAGGTACAACTGGCTGGCATCCTGGCCACGACCGTTGTTAGGCGTACCGTTCAGTGAAGCTTGGGTATACAGCGCGTAATTCGCGGCAGAGTCGTTGCTCAGCCTGGCGTAAGACACACCCACCGAAGTACGCTTCGACAAGGCGTGGTCGTAGCCCACGGAGAACAGCTTGGCACCGGTATCGGCAAGGGTCGTGCCGTTCAGCCTGATGTCACGCGCTTTGGTGTACGTGAACAGGAAAGTGCCTGCGCCCAGGGGAACGGTCACAGGGATGGACCATGCGCGACGACGAGCTTCAGAATCAGGACCGCCGATAACACCACCGTTGATTTCGGAATTGTCATAGGTCAGGCCCAACGTGGCCACGCCAAAGTTGTAGTCACCAAACAGCGTGTAAGCTTTCTGGTCAGCACGGGCTGCGCCAGCAACGCGGCTTTCAGACTTGGCGTCCCACACGGACAAGCCGGCCTTGATCGGGCCATTGCCATAGTTCAGGCCAGCCTGAACAGCGCGGCCTTTGCCTGCGTCGCCAACAAAGCCTTCGGATCCAGCGAAGCTGGTGCTGTAGTTCACTTGACCTGTGAAGCCGGCAAAGTTGGGCGTGGTGTAACGGATGATGTTTTGCGAACGGCTGGCGTTGGCAATGGGAGCGGCAGTAGCAGCGCCGGTATTGACAAAACCGAGAATGCCGCAGCTGGAAGCCTGCAGTGCGGTAGCACGTGAACCATGCTGGTCAGAGCCCAGGCAGTAATGGGTGTCGAGCTTGCCCAGTTGAATCATGCCGATGCCGCTGCTCAGGCCAACAAAGGTGTTGCCGGTACCCAGGGGGCTGGCAGCAGGTGCGCCACCGTTGTCGTCAACACGGACACGGGTGTCGAACTGGAAAACAGCTTTCAGGCCGCCACCGAGGTCTTCAGTGCCGCCGATGATGAAGCGTGAGGAACCGTCAGCAACGCTCAGGCC
>JBKJZS010000277.1:0-1152 GCA_046714915.1 Polaromonas sp.
CGATGAAGTCTTCATTTCCGTTCGGGCTGAGCTTGTCGAAGCCAGCGCAGCCCTTCGACCCCTTCGACGGTGCTCAGGACAGGCGGCTCAGGGCGAACGGTTCATACTTCACAAGGCCGGATCAATAGGATGAAGATACTGATTAAAAACGGTCGTGTGATAGACCCGCTGTCCCGGCTCGACGAAATCTGTGATGTGGCGATTGCCGCCGGGCGTATCGTGGCGTTGAAAAATACGCTGCCTGACTTTTCCCCGAACAAGGTCATTGACGCAGCAGGCTGCATTGTCGCGCCGGGGCTGATTGACCTGTCGGCACGCCTGCGCGAACCAGGTTACGAGCATGAAGGCATGCTCGAAAGCGAGCTGGCCGCTGCCGTCGCCGGGGGCGTCACCAGTCTGGTCTGCCCCCCCGACACCGACCCCGTGCTCGACGAGCCCGGGTTGGTCGAGATGCTCAAATTTCGCGCTGAAAAAATGCACCAGTCGCGCGTGTTTCCGCTGGGTGCTTTGACGCGTGCTCTGCAAGGGCAGGCACTGACGGAAATGGTTGAGCTCACTGAAGCAGGTTGCGTGGGTTTCAGCCAGGCCGACGTGCCGCTGGCCAACACCCAGGTTCTTCTGCGTGCGCTGCAATATGCCGCGAGTTTTGGCTACACCGTCTGGCTGCGTCCGCAGGACAGCTGGCTGGGCGGCGGCGTGGCCGCCAGTGGTGCGTTGGCCACCCGTCTCGGGCTGAGCGGGGTGCCAGTGGTGGCAGAAACTATAGCGCTGCATACCTTGTTCGAGCTGGTGCGCGCCACCGGGGCGCGTGTGCATGTCTGCCGGGTCAGCAGCGCCGCCGGGGTGGCCCTGCTAGCCAGGGCCAAGGCTGAAGGGCTGGGCGTCACCGCCGATGTCAGCATCAACAGCCTGCACCTGACCGACACCGACATTGGATACTTTGACAGCCGCATGCGCCTGAACCCGCCGCTGCGCCAGCAGCGCGACCGCGATGCCTTGCGCCAGGCCCTGCTCGACGGCACCATCGACGCGCTGGTCTCTGACCACACGCCAGTGGAGGCCGACGCAAAAACACTGCCTTTTGCAGAAGCCGAACCCGGTGCAACCGGGCTGGAGCTGCTGTTGGGCCTGGCCTGCAAGTGGGGCCAGGAC
>JBKJZS010000278.1:0-4626 GCA_046714915.1 Polaromonas sp.
TCCTGGGACCGTCAGCCGGCCATCTGTTTGGGCAGCCAGGTCACAATCTGAGGCCATACCGCACGCGCCGCGATCATGAGAAGCATCAGCATCTGATAGGGAACGGCGCCCATGACCACATCCTCGAACTTGCATTTCGAGAGGCTCTGGATGACGAACAGGTTGATGCCGAACGGCGGCGAGATCTGGCCGATTTCGACCAGCAGCACCAGAACGATGCCAAACCACACCGGGTCGATGCCATACAGCAGCAGGACGGGATAGATCAGGGGTACGGTGAGCACCATCATGGCCATGCTCTCGATCAGGCAGCCGAGCAGGTAATACATGATGACGACGGCAAGCAGGAAGACCGTGTAGCTCAAGCCCAATGAGCCAACCCAGCTTGCAAAATCCCTGGGCAGCCCGCCGAGTGCGATGGCGTACAGCAGGAGGTACGCCGCCAGCACGATGAACAGAATGCTGCCACTGGACCTGACAGTGCTCTGGAGCGCCCGCCGGACGATCTTCACATCGAGCTTGCCCCAGATTTTTCCGATGAAGAATGCAATCACGGTACCAATCGCCGCCGCTTCGGTCGCGGTGGCAATTCCCATATAAAGCGTGCCCAGGACGACCACCATCAGGACTGTGAAGGGAACGAGATCGGAGACAGTCTCCAGCCAGTCCTTCCCGGTCATGGTCACCTTCTCTTGCGGTGCTAACGACGGGTTGATCAGGCAACGAATCGCGATGAACAGCATGAAGATCAGGGTTGCCAATATGCCTGGAATGACCGCGGCGATATACAGCGTCGAGACCGACGATTCGGTGAAGGTGCCATACACGATCAGCGCGATCGACGGTGGGATCAGGATCCCGAGGGTGCCACCCGCTGCCAATGATCCCAGCGACATGCGGCGGTCGTAATTGCGGGCTTCTAGCTGCGGCAATGCCACCGATGCGATGCTCGCTGCGGTTGCCACACTTGAGCCGCTGACCGCAGAGAACACCGCACACCCCGCGATATTGGTTTGCAGCAATCCTCCCGGCAGGCGCACCACCAGCCGCGCCATGCCGCGATAGGCGCGATGTCCCAAGCCGCTTCCCTCAAGTATCTCCGCCATCAAAATGAACAGCGGAATCGAGGTCAGTGTGAAACTGTTCATGCTGCCCCAGGAGACCAGTCCCATCGAGCGCAGCGCATCCACGCCGCCCAGTTGCAGAAGGTAAGCCACCGCCGCTACGCCAACAGCGAACGGAACCCACATGCCACCAATCAGGAACAGCGCGAACAATATGCCGATCATGCTAAGGAGCATTTCTCCGCTCATTGCTTGCCCTCCCGCCGCCGGTTGGCGCCTGTCGCCCATGCCCAAACCAGGCGCCCCATCATCACGAAAAGGAGCGCTGCGCCGATCGGCATGATGAGTTGCGGAATCCACAATGGCACGCGGTACTCGCCGTTGGAAACCATTTCGCGGGTGTAGGAACTCCAGACCAGCCGGCCGAGCTGCCAGGTCCAGACGCCCACGAAGATCAGACCGAGCAACGCATACACCCCGTCGAGCACGCGTTGTGTCCGTTCGCTCAGTTTGACGAACAGGAAGTCCACCCGCAGAAAGGTGCCGTCGCGCACGCCTGCGGCCAGGCTGGAAAAGGCCAGGGCTACCAGCAGGTATCCTGCGATTTCCTCGGACATCTGCCAGGACCAGTTGAACAGCGCGCGCGTCGTGACGTCAATCGCGATGACCAGCATCATCGCGAGCACCAGCAACTCGCACCAGGCCATGCTCAAGGAAAGCAGGCGGTCGATGAATCGGTTGGGAGGAACGGCGTTGGCATCGCCTGACGCCGACGCCGTGTATTCCGAAAGCACTTCGGTCATTGAAAACCCCGGCCCGGTCAGCGACCGACGATCGCGCGAACCTTGACGAGCGCCTTCTTGGCCTCCGCATCATGCTTGATCGCCCACTCGTCCCACACCGGCGGCATCTTTTTCCCTGCTGCCGCGATTACCTGGGGACTGGCCTCGGTCACCGTCAGTCCGCCGGCCGCCATCTGTCGGGTCAGCTCGGCTTCCTCCGCCTTCATGTCCGCTGTGGTCTCCCTGGCGACCCGCAGGGCGGCGTCCTTGATGACCTTGCGATGGGCCTCCGGCAGCTTGTCCCAAGACTCCTTGCTCACAATGATGAGCGAGTTGAAGTAATTGGGTCCCATGCGGAAGTTATATTTCAACTGGTCCTTCCACAACCGGCCTCCACCGGAACTTGCCGTGAATGCGCCCGTGACGAGGCCCGCAGCCAGCGCGGACGGCACCTCCGGGGCGCCGATGGTCATTGCCGTACCACCCATGCGCTTGACAAATTCGCCCTGCTCGGGAGAGGTCACCCGCATCTTCTGCCCCGCCATGTCTTCCAGCGAAGTGAGCTTCTTTGTGGACCAGGCCACTTGCAGGGGGTAAACGTATTGAGCCAGCACGACGACGCCCTTCTTCAGGTACGCGCGCTCGATCTCGGGCATCAAGGCTTCCGACGCCTTCGCAAATTCCTCCTCCGTGGTCAGAAGCATGGGCAGACGCAGGATGCCGGTCAAGGGAATGTTGCCGATCATGAAACCGTCCGCCGCAAACTGCACCACGCCGTCGCCGACGGCTTGCGTGATATTGGTGGCCTGGATCGGCAAAGAGCCGCCGACATTCATTTTTATGGTGACAGCTCCTTTGGTCTCTTCCTTGATGATCGTCGCCAGTTTTTCCATGCCCTTGTACGCGGTGGGCGCGGCCGAGCCGACGTAGCTATAGCCCTGCCACACGGTCTGTGCTGACGCCGAGCCGACCAAGGCGCTCAAAAGAACGCCGGCCACGCCGTTGATGAATGACGTTTTCATGTTGTCTCCTGTTGTTTTCCGATTGATCAAACGGGGGGAGGTCCATCCTGTTGAAAGAAGACAGACCGTGGACGGTAATGAGGCACCCAGTTCCAAAATATTAACCTAGACAAATCGGTCGCGCAATTGCAAAATGCCTAAGTGATAATAGATGACGTATATGTGTTTTGAGATTTCAGGCGTCCGGCCTCGGAGAAGTTGATGGAACGCAAAGTCATCAAATCGGCTGGGCGCGTTCTTCAGGTCTTGGAATATTTCGACGAGGTCAAACGCCCGCTGGCGGTTTCCGAAATCGCCGAGCACCATGGCTGGCCGCACTCGAGCACGTCTGCATTGATGTCCAGCCTCGTCACGCTCGGGTACCTGCACTACGACCCGAGCAACCGCATCTACCAGCCATCGATGCGCGTCGCCTTGCTAGGCGACTGGGTACAGGGCAATTTGCTGAAGGACGGTCAACTGACGCGTCTCATGCAGCATCTAAACGATCAGACGGGAGAAACCATCGTCCTGGCTGCACAAAACGGCCTGCACTCCCAATACCTGCGCGTGATCCAGGGCACCAACGCCCTGCGCCTGCATCTGCGTATCGGAACGATGCGCCCGCTGTTCGGATCCGGCACCGGCAACATGCTGCTCAGCCACATGGACGACAACACGATTCGTAAATCCGCCAGGAAATTTAACACGGCGGCGGAACCTGACAGACAGGTCGATATCACGAAAGTGCTTTTCGATGTGGCAGCCGACCGGGCGAGGGGGTACGCTGTGTCGCTAAACCAGGTGACGCCCCACTCAGGGATCATCGCAATGCTGCTGCCCACCGCGGCCGAGGAAAACCCGCTGGTCCTCGGCATCTCGGGCCTCACGATCCGGCTGATTGAAAACGAACACCGCTACGTCGAAACGGTTCGAAACGGCATGAAGACCTTTCTCGTCGAATGAGGCCACATTTTTTCAACGGGCCATCCGGCCCAACGACCAAGGATGGAAACCATGAGTGAGTCAGTGCTGTATGCGCGGGAGGGGGGTGTTGTCACCCTCACCCTCAATGAGCCGGCAACCCGGAACGCAATTTCGCCTTCGATCATCGAAGCCTTGGTCGAACACACGCGGCGCGTCAACACCGACCTCGGCGTGAGTTGCGTCATCATTACTGGCGCGGGTGAGGGCTTTTCCTCGGGCGGCAACGTCAAAGAAATGAAGGAACGCACCGGCCTGTTTGGCGGCACACCCGCTGAAATCCGCCGTGGCTATTGGCACGGCATCCAGCAGATTCCACTCGCCATGTACGAGCTTGAAGTGCCGTCCATCGCCGCGGTCAATGGCGCCGCCATCGGTGCCGGCTGCGACCTGGCAACCATGTGCGATATCCGGATCGCCGGGCGCAGCGCCGTCTTTGCGGAAAGTTTCCTGCGCGTTGGTCTTGTGTCCGGCGACGGCGGAGCGTGGTTTCTTCCGCGCGTTGTGGGGCTCTCGAAAGCCTACGAAATGACCTTCACCGGCGACTTCCTCAAGGCCGACGAGGCCGATCGCATCGGCCTCGTCTCCAAAGTGGTCGACGATGACAAGCTGATGGACGAAGCCCGCTCCCTTGCCCAGCGCATCGCAGCCCATCCGTCGCATTCGCTGCGTCTGACCAAGCGCCTCCTGCGGGACTCGCAGCAGGTCAGCCTGCCGATCGCGCTGGAGATGGCCTCGTCGGCGCAGGCCCTGGTTCAGCACACCCACGACCAGCAGGAAGCAGTCGCTGCGTTC